>JBBJOH010000088.1:0-5707 GCA_037720995.1 Thermoleophilaceae bacterium | reverse complement strand
TATAGCGTGCCCGGCCCCGGTGGACCTCCTCGAGTACCAGGGCAAGCAGCTCTTCGCCAAGCATGGCGTGCCCGTCCCCGCGGGCGCCCCGGCCAAGACCGTGGAGGAGGCGGCCGCCGCCGCGGACGAAGTCGGCTATCCGTGCGTGGTCAAGGCCCAGGTGCTGGTCGGCGGCCGGGGCAAGGCCGGCGGCATCAAGGTGGCCAAGGATCGGCAGGATGCCGAGGAGCACGCTAGGGCGATACTCGGCATGGACATCAAGGGCTTCACCGTGCACGAGCTCTACGTCGAGCGGGCCTCCGACATCGACGAGGAGTACTACGCGGCCTTCGTCTTCGACCGCAGCGCAAAGAAGCCGGTGGCCATGCTCTCCAGGATGGGCGGCATGGAGGTGGAGGCGATCGTCGAGGAGGACCCCGACGCCATGGTCCGTGTGCACGTCGACCCACTGATCGGCTTCCAGGGCTTCCACGGCCGGCGGCTCGCCTTCGAGGCCGGGATCGCCGCCGACACGATCGGCCCGGTGGGCTCGCTGCTCGCGAAGCTCTACGAGACCTTCACCCAGGAGGACGCGATGCTGGTCGAGGTCAACCCGCTGCTGGTGACCCCGAGCTCCTCCCCCGCCGCCACAGGCGGCCCCGGCAAGCGCGAGGTGGTGGCCCTGGACGCCAAGGTGACCATCGACGACAACGCGCTCTATCGCCACCCCGACATCGCGGAGCTCCAGAGCGGCGCCGCCGAGGATCCCCAGGAGCTCATGGCTCGCGAGCGCGGCCTGACCTACGTGAAGCTGGACGGCAACGTCGGCATCCTCGGCAACGGCGCCGGCCTGGTGATGTCCACGCTCGACGTGGTCGCCCAGGCGGGCGGGCAGCCGGCGAACTTCCTGGACGCCGGCGGCGGCTCAAAGTCCGACGCGATCACGAGCGCGGTGGAGGTGATCCTCTCCAACCCCAAGGTCACCGCCGTCCTGTTCAACATCTTCGGCGGCATCACTCGCTGCGACGAGGTGGCCAACGGCCTGATCGAGGCTTTCGCCCAGATCAACCCGGGGGTTCCGTTCGTGGTGCGACTCGACGGCACCAACGACAAGGAGGGCCGGGAGCTGCTGGCCCGGGCCGATCTACCCAACGTGCACACCGAGTCCACCATGCTCGGCGCCGCCGAGCGGGTCGTGCAGCTGGCCGGCGGGTCGAGCGGGGCGAGCGGGGCGACCGCCTGATGGCCGTCCTCGTCGACACCGACACCAAGCTCTGCGTCTCGGGCATCACCGGCCGCGAAGGGAGCTTCCACGCCCTGAACAACCAGCGCTACGGGACGCAGGTGGTCTCCGGCGTGACACCGGGCAAGGGCGGCCAGGACGTGGAGGGCATCCCGGTGTTCGACACCTTCCACGATGCCGTGGCCGAGACCGACGCGAACACCGCGATGGTGTTCGTGCCCCCGCGCTTTGCCGCCGACTCGATCCTCGAGGCCGAGGACGCGGGCATCGACCTGATCATCGCCATCACCGAGGGCATACCCGCCCACGACGAGATGCGCGTCTACAACCACATGGCCCGCGGCGGGTCGCGCCTGGTGGGGCCCAACTGCCCGGGCATCCTCTCCCCGGGCAAGGCGAGCGTGGGCATAATCCCCGCCTCGTTCTTCCGCGAGGGAAACGTCGGCGTGGTGTCGCGCTCGGGCACGCTGACCTACCAGATCGGCAACGAGCTCGCCGACCGCGGGTTTGGCAACTCCTCGATCGTGGGCATCGGCGGCGACCCCGTGCCCGGATCGTCGTTCATCGACATCATCGAGCTGTTCGAGGCCGACCCCCAGACCGAGCTGATCGTGCTGAGCGGCGAGATCGGCGGCGACGCCGAGGAGCAGGCCGCCGACTACATCGCCGAGAACGTGACCAAGCCGGTTGTGGCCTACATCGCCGGCTTCACCGCGCCCCCCGGCAAGACGATGGGCCACGCCGGCGCCATCGTCTCGGGCTCGGCGGGCACGGCCGTGGCCAAGGCCGACGCGCTGGAGGCCAAGGGCGTCAGGGTCGGGCGCACCCCTACCGCGGTGGCCGACATCGCGATGGAGATCATCGGGAAGTAGGCGGGTCGCCGGCCAGAGATGACACGGACAGCCTGAGCACGCTCTGGCCGCCGTGGTTGCGATTGCCGTCGGCGGGCTCGCGCGAGACGTCGATGAAGCGAAAGCGCTCGTAGCCGGCTGGCAGGGGGCTGTCGGTGGTGAAGCGCCCGCGCATCTGGGCGCCCAGCGAGCGAGCGTCGCTGACCGAGTTGTAGAGCCAGATCACGTAGCCGCCCCTGGGGGGTCTGGGGAGGCCGCTCACGCTCAAGGTGAGCCGGGTCGTGTCCCCCCTGCTCACCAGGCGCGCCGTGCCCGTCGCCGACCCCGCGGTCAAGGGCTCGAGCCGGGCCGTCTTGGCCGGCTGCGCCGGGCCGGTGCCCTTGTCCTGGCCCGTCAGGGCGAGCACCAGCGCCACGAGCGCGGCGATCGCCACGCCGCCCAGCACCGCGGGGATCAGCCGGCTGCCCCGCCGGTGCTCGTCCGCCTGCGCGGCGGCCTTCGCCGCGGGCTCGGGGGTGTCGCCCTGCGCGGGGGCCGCCGGTCCGGCCTCGCGGTCGCGCAGGTGGCCGACGGCCGTGGCCCGGCCCTCGTCGGACCCGTCACCGGCAGCGGCGGCCAGCTCGCCCAGGGCCACCTCACGGCGTTCCCGCACGGTGTCGGGCTCGGTGCGCAGCAGGCTCGCTATGTCGACGTCGGACACGCCGCGCACCACGGACAACTCGATCAGAGCACGGTCCTCGGGGCCCATCCGGCGCAGGGCGCCCTCGATCCGATCCGCCTGCACGGCTAGGCTTTTCCCTTCATGCGCGCGAGACGACGGCTTCTGATCCCGACCGGTGTAGTCGCCACCGGCACGATCCTACTTTCGCTGGCCGCCGTCGGCGAAGCATCGGCGGCCACCAAGCTGCGCTTCCTGCACGCGGCTCCGGGTGCCCCGAGCGCGCAGCTCACCGTGAAGGGGGCCCAGGGCCGGGAGGCGAAGCTGCCCGACGTCGGCTTCGCGAAGGCCTCCCGCTACGAGCCCGGTCCGGGCGGCAAGGTCGCGCTGACCCTGTCGGCCGCGGGCAAAGAGGTCGCCGCGGCCAAGAAGACGCTGGCCGACGGGGGCGCCTACACGATCGTCGCGGACAAGGGCGCGGGGTCCTCGATCGCCTTCCGCGTATACCGCTCCGGCCGGGCGGCCCCCGGGAGGGCGCGCCTGCGAGCGGTGCACGCCGCGCCGGAGGTCGGCAAGGTCGACATGAGGCTGGGCGGCCGCAGGTGGGGCGCCGTGACCTTCGGTCAGGACACCGGCTACAAGGAGGTCGAGCCCGGCAGCTATGACCTGGCGGCGCGCAAGCCGGGCGGGGGCTCGGCGCTGCTGGAGCAGAAGGGCTTAAACGCGGCGGCGGGCACGTCGATGACCGCCTACGCCGTGGGCAGCGCCGGCGAGCGCACCCGCTTCGTGACGGTCCAGGACTCCGTGGCCGCGCCTTCAGGGGCCCCCGACACCGGCCTGGGCGGCATGGCCGGGTCCGGCGACACCCCCTGGCTGACGGCGCTGCTCGCGGCGCTGGCAGCCGGCGCGCTGGGCGGCGTGCTCTACACGTGCGCGCCGCTGGGGCGCGACCGTGCCCGAAGCTGAACGGCCGCACCGCAGCCGCCTCGGCCTGATCATGGCCGTCGCCCTGCCCGCGCTGATGGCCGCGGCGGCGGTCATCCTGCTCTCTCGTGGCGGCGGGACCGAATCGCCTCGCGCGTCCGTGGCGCGCGGCGACGAGCCGCGCCGTGATCTGGGGCCCGAGGCCACGCGTGCGCTTCGCCCCATCGTCGCCTACCGGGGCCGTTCGGGCGTCACGGCCAGCCCCCTCGAGCCCCTGGACGGCGGCATGCGCCCGGCGCCGCCCGAGCGCATCTCGATCCCCGCGGCCAGGGTGGACACGATCGTCGACCAGGTGGGCACCAGGCGCAACGGCACCATCCGAGTGCCGGGGATCGGGCGCGCGGGCTGGTACGCGGGCGGCCCGCGGCCGGGCGAGCCCGGCCGCGCCGTGATCATCGGCCACCTGGACACGCGCAGCGGCCCCGGCCTGTTCGCGCGGGTGCCCTCGCTGGGGCGGGGAGAGGCGATAGACGTGACCGATCGCCGCGGCGAGGTGCACCGCTACCGGGTGGCCGGACGGGCTCGGGTGCGCAAGGACCGCTTCCCCACCCAGGAGGTCTACGGGGGCGGCAGACGACCCGTGCTCGTGCTCGTCACCTGCGGCGGTCCCTACGACCGGGACAACGGATATCGCGACAACATCCTGGTCTTCGCCAAGGCCGCCTGAGCGTGCTCATCGCCCGCGATATGGTCAGGTCGTGACCCCACCGGACAGCATCTCCCTCGCCCGTGGAGCGCCCTCGCTCGACATCGTCGCCGTCGACGACCTTCGCACCGCCGCCGACGCCGCCTTCACCAAGGACCCGGCCGGCGCCTTCTCCTACGGCACTTCGGCCGGCTACAAGCCGCTCGTCGAGTGGATCGCGCAGCGCCAGAACGTAGCCCCCGAGCAGGTGATCGCCACCAACGGCTCCATGCAGGCCGACGCCTTCCTGTTCCAGGCCATTGTGCAGCCCGGTGACGTGGTGGTGGTCGAGGCCCCCTCGTATGACCGCACGCTGCTCGCGCTGCGCGGCCTCGGAGCCGAGCTGCTGGCCATCCCGCTGGAGGACGACGGCATCGATGTCGACGCGCTGGAGAGCGCCCTGGCCGGCGGCGCCCGGCCGGTGCTCGCGCACATCATCCCCAACTTCCACAACCCGGCCGGCTGCACGCTCTCGGGCGAGAAGCGCGAACGGCTGGTGGCGCTGGCCGACCAGTACGACTTCGTGCTGTTCGAGGACGACCCCTACGTGGAGCTGCGCTTCGCCGGCGAGCCGCTGCCCACCATGCTCTCGCTGGACCGCTCCGAGCATGTGGTCTACGCCTCCTCGTTCTCCAAGACGGTCTGCCCCGGCATCCGCGTCGGCTATCTGGCGGGTCCGGCGGGGCTGATCTCCGAGATCCGCAAGCTGGCCACCGGCACCTACATCTCGCCGAACATGGTGGCCCAGTCGATCGTGGCCGAGTTCTGCACATCGGGCGCCATCGAGCGCTCGATCGAGACGGTCAAGAACGCGCTGCGCGAGCGCCGCGACGTGCTGTGCGCGGCGCTTGCGCGCGAGCTTCCCGACGCCCGCTTCGTGGTGCCCCAGGGGGGCTACTTCCTGTGGGTCGATCTGCCCGAGGGCACCGACGTCGCGGCGATGGAGGAGCTTGCCCGGGCCAAGGGACTGCTCTTCGTCAAGGGCACGGACTTCCTGCTCGAGGGCGGGGAACACGCGCTGCGGATCGCCTACTCGGGCGTGCCCGCGGATCAGATCGACGAGGCGGTCTCGCGGCTCGCTTCTGCCTACAGCGAGGTGGCCGGCACTCCCGCCTGACGACGCCGACGCCGTCTACGAGATCGGCACGATGCCGATCTCGTCGGGGGCATCAGGGCGAAATCGGCACGATGCCGATCTCGTCGAGGGCATCAGCGGCCCCAGTGCTCCTTGGCCAGCACGAGGTGCTCGGGCAGCGCGGTGCGCTTGGGGGGTGACGGGTCGGCGATCACCGAGACCGTCTCGGCCA
>JBBJOH010000087.1:0-5708 GCA_037720995.1 Thermoleophilaceae bacterium | reverse complement strand
ACCGAGAGGACGACCTGGAGGCCGCTGAGGATCGCTTCCATCGCCGAGCAGGGTAGCGGCGCGGCTTCGCCGTGTGGCACCGGATCCGTGTGGCCGCTGCCTCACACCCGGGGCGAGCGGCCCTCGACCTCGTCCAGGCGGCGCAGGATCTCGATCGCCTCGCCCCGCAGCTCGCGATCGATCGCGCGGTGGTCCCCGTCGGAGAGCTTGCCCATCTCGTGATCGAGCTCCGCGTCCTGGATCTCGCGGTACTTGGCTTCCTTTGCGGCCTCCAGCTCGGCCCGCGCCGCGCTCTGGGCACCCTCATCGGACTCGTTCAGCAACAGCGGCCGGATCACCACCAGGGCGACCACCGCGGCGAGGAAGATCAGGGCCAGGCCGTACTCCACGGCGTCGGAGCGTAGGGGGCATCCCAGCCGGGCCGCCACCTACGCCCGCGAAGTCAGCTCCTTGCCCAGCCGCGCCGAGTAGAGGCTGCGTACCCGCCGCAGCCGCGCCTCGGGCGCCGGCCAGGCGGCCATCAGCGCGCCCATCACCACGATCGCGCCGCCGATCCAGATCCACGACACCAGGGGTGAGACAATCGTGCGGAAGGTGGCCGGCGGCGGGTGCTTGCGGTAGCGCTCGGCGATCGCGGCGATGACGAGTCCGTGGACCTCCCCCTTGGACCTCTTGAATTTGAGGTTGGCGTCGCGGATCGGTCCGTCGAGGGCGCCGGTGTCCGGGCGAACCGCGGCCCAGAAGTCGCGCCTGAGCCCCCAGCGCACGTCCACCTCGCTGGTCGCCTCGCCCTCGAAGTAGCGCCCGATCACGCCGCCGGATCCATCCTGGGTGGGGTAGAAGTTCCGCGCCGGGTGCAGCATCCGCACCTGGTCGCCCTTCTTCACGCGCAGGACGGCGCCGAAGGAGATCGGCGCCCCGGTGCCGGCCGGATCGAATCCCACCCGGGCCGTCGGGCGCACGTAGGTCACGTCGTAGCCGCCGCTCTCAAAGCTCTGCCCGGGCGAGATCCGCACGTCTCGCTGCTGGTGAAACGCCGACGAGCCGGCCACGCCCAGGAACAGGATGGCGATGCCGGCATGCACGATGTAGCCGCCGTAGCGGCGCCGGTTTCGCCCCATCAGGCCGGACAGCGCGCGGGGCAGTGGATCGCCGGTCATGGCGCGACGGGCCGAGGCACCGCGGGCGAACTCCTGAGCCACGACGCCCAGCACCAGCGCCACGAGGCCGAACATGGCCAGCGCGGTGAGGCTGTCGGCGGCGTCGGTGAGCAGGGCGGTCGCCACCACCACGGCGATGGCGAACGCGGCCGGCCTGGCCAGCGAGCGCCGCAGGCCGGGAAGGCTAACCCGCCGCCAGGCCACCATCGGGCCGATGGCCGCCAGCCCCACCAGCACCAGCGCCAGCGGGGTGGTCAGCCGGTTGAACCACGGCGGGCCGACGCTGGCCTCGGTGCCGGTGACGGCCTCGGAGATCAGCGGGAAGAACGTGCCCCAGAAGACCACCAGCGCCAGCCCCACGAGCACCAGGTTGTTCAGCAGGAAGAAGGCCTCGCGCGAGAGCAGCGAGTCGAGCCTGGCGTCGCTGCGCAGGTCAGGGAGGCGCCAGACCACCAGCGCGACCGACAGGATCACCGTCAGCGCGATGAAGGTCAGGAACTGGGTGCCGATCGTCGAGGCCCCGAAGGCGTGGATCGACTCGAGGATCCCGGAGCGCACCAGGAACGTGCCGATCAGGGCGAGCACGAACGTGGCCATGATCAGCGACACGTTCCAGATCTTCAGCATGCCGCGCTTCTCCTGGACCATCACCGAGTGCAGGAAGGCGGTGCCGGTCAGCCACGGCAGCAGCGACGCGTTCTCGACCGGGTCCCACGCCCAGTAGCCGCCCCATCCGAGCTCGGTGTAGGACCACAGCGCGCCCAGCATGATCCCCACCCCCAGGAAGGTCCAGGCGATCAGCGCGAAGCGGCGCGTGGCGCGGATCCAGTCGGCGCCCGTGGAGCGGGTGATCAGCGCGCCCACGGCGAACGCGAAGGGGATGGTGAACCCGACGTAGCCGGTATAGAGCATCGGCGGGTGGATCATCATCGCCGGGTGGCGCAGCAGCGGGTTGAGCCCCCTCCCTTCCGCGGGCGGGCTGGTCAGCGTGGTGAAGGGGTTCTCCCAGCCCACCATCAGCACCAAGAAGAAGGCGGCGACCACGCCCAGGACCGCGGTGGCCCACGGCGCTATCTCGCGCAGCGACCGGCGGGTGAGGAACAGCACCGTGCTGGAGAAGATCGACAGGAGCAGCGCCCACAGGAGCAGCGAGCCGTCCTGGGTGGCCCACATGGCGGTGACCTTGTAGAAGGTCGGCGTGTCGGTGGACGAGCCGTCGGCCACCAGCTTGAAGGAGAAGTCCGAGCGCAGGAAGGCCAACTGCAGGACGACCGTGGCGGCGAGCGTCAGCGCGGCGAGGCAGTACATGGCGCGCCGGCCCGAGACGACGAACGCCCGGCGTCCGGAGACCGCACCGTAGACCGAGGCGCCCACCGAGTAGAGCGCCGTGAGCAGACCCACCACCAGGCAGGCAGCACCAACCCCGGCCATGTCAGGCCTTCTTCTTGTCCTCGGTGAACTTCGAGGGGCACTTGGTGACCAGCGAGTCGCGCTCGGCCACGAAGGTGTTGCCCCGAAGCTGGCCCGAGACGATCACCTCACGGCCCTCACGGAAGGGGTCTGGCACCACGCCGGAGTAGCTCACGGGCACCGACGCGTTGCCGTCACGGTCGCGGACGGAGAAGTCAAGGCGCTCGCCCTCGCGCTTCACCGAGTCGTTCACCACCTTGCCGGTCAGCTGGTAGGAGCGCCCAGGCTGGGCGTCCTTCACGACGGCGGAGGGGGTGCTGGCCTCGGTCGAGGCGCTGAAGGAGGTGTAGACCAGGGCCCCCGCCAGCAGCACCGCCACCGAGAGCGCCAAGATCAGACGGGTCTTTCGCTTCTTGGCCGGATCCATCACCATGCAGTGTACGAGGCAGGGGGCTCGGCTTGTTCATTGTGCGTGCGAACGCGCCATCGGTGAACCGATTGCCCACTTCGTGCGTTTGATCCCACAACCGGAAGCCCCTTTCCGGGTTACATGCCCCCGATGCGCTACCGAAGCCTGATGCTGATCGCCGCCCTGGTGGCGTGCGCCTGCCTGCCCGCGGTGGCCGGCGCCGCGCCTCCCAAGCCGGTCAAGCTCAGCTCGGGCTGGGAGATCCGGGATCTGATCAACACCCCTCCTCCGCCCCAGCCGCCCCCGCCCAACGAGACCGAGGAGGGTGTCGAGGACGGTCAGCCCGCTCCCGCTCCCGAGGCGGTGGAGCGCTACAACCCCAACTGGCGGCCGGTCGCGGTGCCCTCGGTGTTCGCCGCCGACGCCAGCCCGTCGCTGTTCGGCGGCACCGCCAAGCAATACCGCCTGCGCTTCACCGCGCCCACGGCAGGCAAGGGCTTCACCTGGGCCTTTCACTTCGAGCAGTCCCGCCGGCGCACCACGGCGGTCCTGAACGGACGCCGCCTGGGCGTCAGCGTCGACCCCTACACCCCGTTCGAGCTGCCCGCCAAGGGGCTGCGCCCGGGCAAGGTGAACGAGCTGCTGGTGACCGTCGACTCGCGCAAGGACCCGCGGCTGCCCGAAGCCTGGTGGAACTGGGGTGGGATCACACGGCCCGTGACGCTGAAGCCGCGCGGCCGGGCGACGATCCAGGACCTGGGGCTGCTGAGCGATGTGACCTGCAAGGGCCTGGCCACGAGATGCAAGGCCGGCGTGAAGATCGACGGGATCCTCGCCAAGCTCCCCAAGGAGCGGCAGCGCTTTGAGACCAAGACGCAGGTCGTCCGCCGGGGCGGCAAGCGCCGCCGGGTGACCACCCGCGTGAAGGCTCCCCTCCCCCAGCCCCGGCTGACGGTCAAGCTGCGCTCGCCCACCGGCAAGCTGACGCGCAAGACGCTGCCCCTCACCGGGCGCCGGGGAGGCCGACGGCGAATGACGGACCTGGAGATGCGGGTGCCCTCGCCCAAGCTGTGGTCGCCCGACCGGCCCCAGCTCTACAAGGCCAGCGCCACCTTGACCTACAAGGGCCGGTCCGAGCAGGTCGACCGGATGAACATCGGCCTGCGCTCGGTGAAGGTCGTACGCGGGGAGCTGCGGCTGAACAACCGGCCGCTGAACATCCGCGGCGGCTCGATGCACGAAGACATGCCCGGCAGCGGAGCGGCCCTGACGGGCGCCGACATGGACACGATGGTGCGCGAGCTCAAGGAGGCGGGCGCCAACACCACGCGCGCGCACTACGTGCTCAACCCGGGCCTGCTCTCGCGCCTCGACAAGGCCGGGATCATGGTCTGGAACCAGGCTCCGATCTGGCAGCGCGACCACGGCGCAAACCTCCTGCAGTACTCCGTCGAGCGCAGGCGGGCGCTGGCCCAGATGGAGCGCACCGTCAAGGCGGGCCGAAACCACCCGTCGGTGATCACCCACTCGGTCGCCAACGAGCTCTCCTTCACCCCCGACCGGCGGGCGGGCACCCGCCGCTACATCCTGGATGCCACCGCCAAGGCGCGCGACACCGACCCGACGCTCCCGATCAGCCTGGACATCAAGGGCCGTCCCGGCTTCGAGGAGCAGTTCGTCTACGAGAACCTGGACATCATCGGGATCAACCAGTACTTCGGCTGGTATCCGTGGGTCGAGGACTTCAACACCCTGGAGCCCTACCTGCGCGAGATGCACGACCTCTACCCCAATCACGCGCTGGTGATGACGGAGTTCGGCGCCGAGGGGCGCGCCGACATGCAGAACTACCCGCCCGAGATGCTGGGCACCTACGCCTTCCAGGCCAACCACGTGGCCCGCACGGTGGACCTGGTCAACAGGCTGCCGTTCATGTCCGGAGAGATCCACTGGACCATGCGCGAGTTCGAGATCAACCCGGGCTGGCTGGGCGGCGTGCGGATCGGGCGGCCCGGGCGCAACACCCGCCACTACAAGGGCGTCCTGACCTACAAGGGCGAGCGAAAGCCGGCGTGGTACGCGCTGCGCGACCGCTACGTCAGATCGCCTCTCTACCGCCGCTGAGCGCAACTCTGGCTCGCGAGTCGTGTGTATTGTCTTCGACCCCCGTCCAAGCCTCGTCCCGGATCCTCTCGGGACCTATAGAAGGGACCGCATGCCGACCGCAACGCGATCCGCCGCGGGCTCACAGGCCCCGGCCCCCCGCCCACGCGTGGGGACCAAGACCATGAAGCCCCGACTGCTCGCCTGCGCGCTGCTGACCCTCGTGGTGGCACTGCTCGCGCCCGCCGCGGCGTCGGCGAGCTCCTCCCAGCTCTCGCTGCTGCAGGACGACCGCGAGTTCCTCGGTCAAAGGGGCGAGGACCTCGACTCCGCCACCGCCGAGCTCAAGAACCTCGGCGTGGACATCCTGCGGACCAACGTCAACTACAACAAGATCTACAGGACGCCAAAGGACCGCACCAAGCCGCGCGACTTCAAGACCAGCGATCCGAACAACGGCCACTACGACTGGTCGGCCACCGACCGGCTGGTGGCGCTGGCGCGGGCCAGGGGCGTGAAGCTGCTGCTCACGATCACCGGACCGGGCCCCTACTTCAGCTCGGAGAACCCGAGGAAGTGCAAGCGCCTGCCCTGCACCTTCAAGCCCAAGACGAGGGAGTTCCAGG
>JBBJOH010000086.1:0-5715 GCA_037720995.1 Thermoleophilaceae bacterium | reverse complement strand
AACGGATCCGCGGCCATCGGCCAAGACTACGCCTAATCGGGGCCGAGCCCAGCTAGATGGAGTCGGCATCCTCGACCATCTCGAGCCGCTCGTCGAGGCGCGTGATGGTGAAGACGCGGTGCACGGTGTCCGGACCCCGGCGCACCACGATCCGGCGTCCGGCCCGGCGGGCCCTCTGGTCGGCGGTCACGATGGTCCTCAGGCCCGTCGAGTCGAGGAAGGTCAGACCGCTGAGATCGAGCACGATCAGCTCGTGGCCGTCCGCCTCGACGCGGGAGAGCTCCTGTTCGACCTTCTCGATCGTCGAAAGGTCGAGCTCGCCCCTCAGCGTCAGCTGAACTCCGCCCGCGCGATCCTGCGTGTCCACCTCCAAGATGGTCAACTCGCCCGAGGCTACCCGCTCGAAGCCTCGGAGGGGCGATCGGCCGAGGCGATGCGCCGCACCAGCTGGGCGGCCATCACCAGCTGCACCCCCGCGAAGGAGAGCTCGAGCGCCCTTTCCCCGACGGCGTGGGCCACCAGCACTCCCGCCACCACCCCCACCGGCGAGAAGAGCGCCAGCGCCACCCCGTCCCGCAGGCGCAGGTTTCCGTAGCTCCGCTGGCGCCACGCGCCGACACCGCCCACCAGCACGACCGCCACCAGCGAGGTCGCCCCGGCGTCGATCTGGGCCAGGCCGAGGAAGACCACCAGGCCGGGGACGAAGAGCACGCCCCCGCCCACTCCGACCAGGCCGGCGAGCATGCCGCCCGCGACGCCGATCGACACGGCCCCGATCACGTCGGCGGCCTCCATCACACCACCAGCACCACGGCCGAGGCGACCAGGAGCGCCGCGAACACGGCGGAGACCGCCCGCTCGGGCACACGCTGCTGCAGAGCCGTGCCGGCGATCACACCGCCCACGGCGGGCACGCCGATCAGCAGGCCCTCGAGCAGGTGGACGTTGCCGTACAGGCCGTGGGCGACCGCCCCCACTGCGGCGATCCCCACGATCGCCGCGAGCGAGGTGCCGGTGGCCTCGCGCTCGCCGTAGCCCATCCAGAGCACCAGCAGGGGAACGATGAGCGTGCCGCCCCCCACGCCGAAGAGCGCGCTGAACGCACCCGCGGCCGTGGCGATCACGGCCAGCCGGAGGAGCTGGGGCGGGAGGAGCGCAGCCCGGTCGTCGACCCCGGGAGCACCGCACCGAGAGTGGTCTGTCATCGGCGGGCATACTACGTCGGGTGCCCGCGCCAACCGACGAGGAGCTTGCGGAGATCCTGCGTCCGCTAACCGCCGAGCCCTCCCGCGCCGCCATCTTCTGCGACATCGACGGCACGATCGCGCCGATCGTCGATCGCCCGGAGGACTCCCACGTTCGCGACGAGGTCTCTCGCCTGCTCGGGCGCCTGGGTCGCCGCTACGGGCTCGTCGCCTGCGTGTCGGGGCGGTCGGTGGCCGAGGCGCGTCGCCTGGTCGGCGTGGGCGCCATCGCCTACGTGGGCTCTCACGGCGCCGAGGTGATGGAGGCCGGCGAGAAACGGCCCCGGGTTGTCGACGCCTTTGCCTCCTGGCAGGACACCGTCGGCGCGTTCGTGGGCAAGTGCCAGGACGACCGCGAGCTCAAGCGGCTGCGCATCCGCGTGGAGGACAAGGGACCGATCAAGGCCTTTCACTGGCGCGGCGCCCCGGACGAGCGCTCGGCGCAAGCGTGGCTGTCGGGCGTGGCCGGGCAGGCCGAGGACCAGGCCCTGGCCATCCACTGGGGGCGCAAGGTGCTCGAGGTCCGCCCGCCCGTGCACGTGGACAAGGGGGCGGGGGTCAGGTCGCTGGTCGAGGGAGGACGGGTACGCAGCGCCCTCTACGGGGGTGACGACGTCACCGACCTCGACGCCTTCGACGTCCTGGACTCGCTCCTGGAGTCCGGCGGGCTCGAGTCGGCGGTCCGGGTCGGGGTGCGCTCGGACGAGGGACCTGAGGCGATCGTCGATCGTGCCGACCTCGTGGTCGACGGGGTCGCCGGCTTCACCGCGGTCCTATCCGCGCTGGCCGAGTGAGGTTCGTCGACTTCCTCCGCACGTCGGTGCTGCTGTTCGCCGGCGCGGCCACCGCCCTCGGTGTGGTGGCCATCGCGGGCGCCAACGCCCATGAGGACATCGCAGCGCTGGTCTTCGCGGTGTCGTGGTGGACGGTCGCGGCGGGAGCCGGCGGGTGGCTGGGGAGGCGGACGGCGCCCCGTGCCGGCATCGAGCGCCTGCTGGCCTCGGCGCGCGCCACGAACACCCTGCCCGAGGTCGAGCCGGGCTCGGTGATCTTCACCAGGCTGTGGCCCCTGGGCATAGGCACGGTCGTGACCGGGGGGATCGCGTTCCTGTTGCCCCAGCCGGCGGCCGTCGCCGCGGGCTACGCCCTGGGCGTGGCGCTCACCTGGCGCCGCCAGGCCTCGGCCGTGCAGGCGATCGAGGACCGCGACGGGGTGCGCTTCCACATGGACAAGAGCTCCCCGTTCGGGGCGCCCAAGCTGATCCGGACCCCGTGGGCGCGCAAGATCGAGCCGGCTGGGCTGAGTAGCCCGTGAGGGCATCCCGCCCCTCACCTCTGAGATCCATGGCGCCGTCCCGGCGCCGTGAACGGTCGGCTTCGCCGACCTCCCCTAGCCGCGCTTTCGCAGCTTCTTCAACTCTTCCCACTCGCGGGTGTTGGCCACGTCGTCGGCGGTCAGCCAGGCCCGCCGCGCGGTGGCGACCCCGTAGCGCATGTTGGCCAGCGCCTCGGGACCGTGCGCGTCGGAGTCGATGACGAGCTTGACCCCCGCCCGGGCTGCCTCGCGCGCATACACCTCGTCGAGGTCGCGGCGGTTGGGGTTGGCGTTTATCTCCAGGAAGCTGCCGGTCCGGGCCGCGGCCGCGATCACCTTGTCGATGTCCACCGCATAGCCCTCGCGCCGGCCGATCAGGCGCCCCGTGGGGTGGCCCAGGACGTCTATGTGCGGGTTCTCCAAGGCGGCCACGACCCGTGCCGTCATCTCCTTCTCCGACATCCGGAAGGAGGTGTGCACGCTGGCCACGACCCAGTCGAGCCGCTCGAGGAGCTCATCCTCGTAGTCGACCGACCCGTCGGGAAGCACGTTGGTCTCGGTGCCGGCGAGCACGGTGATCCCGTCGAGCTGCTGATTCGCCCTCGCCACGCGTTCGATCTGGCGCTCGAGCTCCTCGGGCGTCACGTGGTTGCCAAATCCGTGGGTGGCCGAGTGGTCGGTCACGGCGAAGTACCCGTACCCGCGCTCGCGCGCGGCCTCGGCCATCTCGGGGATCGTCGCCCGGCCGTCCGAGGCCACGCTGTGGGAGTGAAGGTCGCCGCGGATGTCTGCCAGCTCGATGAGATCGGGAAGGTTCCTCCGACGGGCCGCCGCGAGCTCGCCGCGATCCTCACGCAGCTCGGGCTCGATGTAGTCCATCCCCAGCAGCTCGTAGACCTCCGCCTCCGTCGTGCACGCGTGGGTGGCGCCGGTCGTGTCGACGGCCACGCCGTACTCGCTCACGTGGACGCCCTGCTTGACCGCCGCGGTGCGCAGCGCCTCGTTGTGGCGACCCGAGCCGGTGAAGTGCTGGAGCAGGTTGCCGAAGCTCGCCTCGGGCACGATGCGCAGGTCGACGGGGATGCCCTGGTGGGTGATCGCCTTGGCCCCGGCCGTGCCCGAGCGACTGACCTCGTCGACGGCGGGCAACGCGGCGAAGGCCTCGAGCAGCGCCTCGGGATCACTTGCGCAGGCGACGATGTCGAGGTCCTTGCAGGTCTCGGCCCACCGCCGGGCGCTGCCCGCGAGCTGCACCCTGATCGCCGAGGGATGCTCGCGCAGGCCGTCCACCATCTCCTCGCCGATCACAAGCGCCTTGGACAGCAGCGTGCGCGGTCGTTCCTCTCCGTCGGCCCCGGCGGCCAGCGCGGCGAGCACGTTCTCCTCCGCCTTGGGACCGAAGCCGGGCACGCCGCGCAGGCGCTCCTGCTCGGCGGCCCGCCGCAAATCGTCTAGCGACTCGATGCCCAGCTCCTGGTGCAGCAGGCGCGCCCGCTTGGGGCCAAGGCCCGGGATCCGCGTGACCTGCACGAGGCCGGTGGGGATCCTGGCCCGCAGCTTGACCGCCGACGGGATCGCCCCTTCGCCGATCAGCGCATCGATCTTCTCGGCGATCGTCTTGCCCACCCCGGGCAGCTCGGCCGCCCTTCCCTGCGCGGCCATCTCGGCCACCGAGGCGCCGGCCTCCCGGATCGCCTTGGCCGCGTTGCGGTAGGCGAGCACGCGATAGACCACCGCTCCGTCGAGCTCGTACAGGTTGGCGAGCTCGTCGAAGGCTGCGGCGATCTCGGAGTTCTTCATCGTCACGGGACGCGGATTAGGGTACGCGCCGATGTCGGGAGCGTGGCTCGTCCTACCTACCTACAACGAGGCGGAGAACCTCGAGGATGTCGTGCGCGCCGCGTTGCCCCAGCTGGCCGGGAGCGGGCTCGAGCACCATGTGCTGGTGGTCGACGACAACTCGCCGGACGGCACGGGCCGGATCGCCGACCGGCTCTGCACCGAGCACCCTGAGGTTGGGGTCCTGCACCGGGCCTACAAGCAGGGGATCGGCCCGGCCTACGTGGCGGGCTTCCAGCACGCGCTCGCCCAGGGCGCCGACCTGCTCATGGAGATGGACTCCGACTTCTCCCACGACCCGGCGGACCTGCCGCGCCTGATCGCCGCCGCGAGGGAGGCGGATCTGGTCCTGGGCTCGCGCTACGTGCCCGGGGGCGGGGTGACCGACTGGGGGTGGGGACGGCGGATGGTCAGCCGCGGCGGCTCGCTGTACGCACAGCTGATCCTGGGGATCCCCGTGCACGACCTGACCGGTGGCTTCAAGTGCTTTCGCCGCTCGGTCCTGGAGCACCTCGACCTGTCGCAGGTGGGCACGGATGGGTACGGGTTCCAGATCGAGGTGACCTACCGCGCCGTGCAGGCAGGCTTTCGCGTGCAGGAGGTGCCGATCGTCTTTCGCGACCGGCGCGTGGGCGCCTCCAAGATGTCGGCGCGGATCGCCGTCGAGGCCTTCTGGAAGGTCCCGGCGTTGCGGCTTCGGAGCCTGGGGCGGGGGCGCGCGGGGCGGACCTGATCGACGCTATACTTTGTAAAGCATTAGGCAGCCGGCACCATCGACGAAGGAGTCTCAAGATGGCAGGAGCAGTCAGCGAAGTTTCCGACAACAGCTTCCAGGCCGAGGTGATCGAGAGCGCCGAACCCGTTCTCGTGGACTTCTGGGCGCCGTGGTGTGGACCGTGCCGGGTGGTGGGGCCCCATCTCGAGGAGCTCGCCGGCGAGCGTGACGACCTCCGCGTCGTAAAGCTCAACGTCGACGACAACCCGCAGACGGCGGCCAGCTACAACGTCATGTCGATACCGACGCTGCTGCTGTTCAAGAACGGCGAGGTGGCGCACCAGATCGTGGGTGCCCTGCCCAAGAATCGGCTGATCCAGGAGATCGAGCCGGCACTCACGGCCTGACCCGGGCGGGCCCGGACGGGCCGCCGAGGAAGTGTTTCAAGGAGGGCCGATCCCCGCCGGGACATCGGCTTCGTTCGTTCGTTCGGCGTCCGCGTTGCCGACGAGCGGGCGTCCTCCAGACGGCCAGACACTGGATCCCCTCTCCGGACCGGTGACGGTTTTCAGAAAGTCTGTGCCCCGGGATGATCGGACGTG
>JBBJOH010000085.1:0-5731 GCA_037720995.1 Thermoleophilaceae bacterium | reverse complement strand
GTCTCGTCGGTGCGAAAGCACACGTCGCCGCGCTGGTCGCGCACCTCGAGCGCCACCACCGCCCGTTCGGCCCGCTCCAGCGCCCGCACGCGCATCCGAACGCCCATCTCCTCGCCCGAGCGAAAGGCGGCCCGCGTCCGGCCGCCGGAGTCCAGGAGGTCCAGCTCGACGACCTCGATCTGGGCCCGCTCGCCGGTGCCCGGCCGCAGCGAGCGCGACCGGCCCTCCTCGGCCCCGAGCAGACGGTGGTAGAAGAGCAGCCCGTCGGCCGTCTCGCCGTCGTAGGCCACCTTGCCCCCGTCGAGCACCACCACCCGGCGGCAGATGCGCTCCACCGCCGAGGGGTCGTGGGAGACCAGCACCAGGGTGGTGCCCGCCGCCATCCGCTCGGCGATCCGGGCCATGCACTTGCGCTGGAAGGACTCGTCGCCCACGGCCAGGATCTCGTCGATCAGCATCACGTCGGCGTCCAGGTGGGCGACGATCGAGAAGCCCAGGCGCAGCTGCATGCCCGACGAGTAGGCCTTGACCGGGACGTCGATGAAGTCGCCCAGCTCGGAGAAGTCGATGATGGCCTCCACCCGCGCGTCCATCTCCTCGCGCCCGAAGCCGTGCAGCGCCCCGTTGAGGAAGATGTTCTCGCGCCCGGAGAAGTCGGGCCCGAACCCCGCGCCGAGCTCCAGCAGCGACACGGTGCGCCCGCCGCAGACCGCGCTGCCGGAGTCCAGCGGCACGATGCCGGCCAGGCAGCGCAGCGTCGAGGTCTTGCCCGCGCCGTTTCGGCCGATCAGGCCCACCGCCTCTCCGGGCTCCACGTGGAGGTCCACCTCGTCCAGCGCCCGCACCGCCCCGTCGGTCGCGTGACCGCGGCGCACGAACAGCTCCTTCAGCGTGCGGCTGCGCTCGTGCACCAGCACGAACGAGCGGCTGGCGCGCTCGAGCACGATCTCCCCGGGGAGGAGCGGAGCCGGGCCGTCGGCCCCGCGAGCACCGGACCCGGTTCTCCGCAGGAACCCAGTCGGGACGCCGTCCCGGCGAGCACCGGACCGCCTCACAGCACCACCGCCAGGTCCCGCTCCAGGCGCCTGAACAGCAACACGCCCAGCCCGAGCGCCCCGAGGCCCGCCACCGACACGTAGGCCAGCGCGGCCCCTGACGGGGCCACGCCCGAGTACAGGATGTCCCGGGTGGCCTCGATGAACGGGGCCACCGGGTTGCCCCAGCGCAGCACGTCTCCAACCCACGCGTGCTCGGCGATGCCGGGCATGGAGTCGACCGGCAGGAAGATGGGGGTGAGAAAGAACCACGGCAGCAGCGCGGTGGCCAGGACGGGCTCGACATCCCGGAAGTGGGCGTGCAGCACCGACACGGCCAGCGACAGCCCCAGCACCAGGCAGAACAGCAGCGCCACTATCACCGGCAACAGCAACAGCGCAGGATCAAGCGTGCCGCGCAGGATCAGCGCGAGCGGCGCCACCACAGCCAGCATCACCAGGAAGGTGGCCAGCTGCACGGTGGCCACCGAAGCGGGAATGGCCTCGCGCGGGAAGCTCACTTTGCGCACCAACGGGGCGTTCTGCACCAGGCTGGGCGCTGCCGACAGCAGCGCCTGCGAGAAGAAGACCCACACGATCAGGCCCACCAGCAGGAACAGCGGGTACTGGGGCTGGTCGGCCACCTTCAGCAGCACGCTGAACACCAGCGCGTAGGCGGCCATCAGCACCAGCGGGTTGACCAGGTACCAGAGCACCCCGAGCGCCGAGCCCTTGTACTTCTGGCGCAGCTCGCGGCGCACCATCTGCTCGAACAGGAAGCGGTAGCGCAGCACAGTGGGAGACTAGACCCGCATGGGCACCGAGACCGATGCGGGCGTCTACGCCACGGCCGTGCGTCCCGGGCTGCGGACCCGCGTGGCCGGGCCGCTCGCCCGGCGTGCCAGGGCAAAGCGCCGGCGCCTCTACCTCGACCTCATGCGCCCCGCCCCAGGCGAGTCCGTGCTCGACGTCGGCTGCGGCTCGGTGGGCCTGGCCACCCTGGGCGTGCCGGGGCGGGTGACCGGAGTCGATCACGGCGACCGCCCCGGCTACCCCGGCGAGCGCTTCGTGCGCGCCGACGCGCGCTCGCTGCCCTTCGGCGACGCCGAGTTCGCGGTGGCCTACTCGAACTCCCTGGTCGAGCACCTGCCGCCCGCGGACCGCGACCGGGTGGCCGCCGAGATCTCGCGCGTGGGCCGGCGGCTGTTCGTCCAGACCCCCAACCGCTGGTTCCCGATCGAGCCGCACGCGCTGCTGCCCTTCGTGCACTGGCTGCCGCGCACGATCGGCCGGCGGCTGTGGCGGCTCGGGGTGACCGGCGAGCCCTTCGACGACATCCAGCTGCTCAGCGCGCGCGACATGCGCCGCCTGTTCCCCGGCGCCGAGATCGTGCGCGAGCGGGTGGGGCCGCTCACGAAGTCGCTGATCGCGGTGCGGCGCTGAGCGGCGCCGTCAACCGCCGAGCGGCGCGATCACCACGCGCCGCGGGTCCGGAAGACGGCCGGCACCGTCTTGAGCAGGATGCTCAGGTCCAGGAAGACCGACCACCGCTCCAGGTACACGAAGTCGAGCCGCACGAGATCGTCGAAGTCGAGCTCCGAGCGTCCCGAGACCTGCCACAGCCCGGTCATTCCCGGCAGCACCAGGTAGCGCTTGCGGTGCCATTCCTCCAGGCGGTCGTAGTCGCGCTGGGGCAGCGGTCGTGGACCCACGAGGGACATCTGGCCGCGCAGGACGTTGAGCAGCTGGGGGAACTCGTCCAGCGAGAAGCGGCGCAGGAAGCGCCCGACCCGGGTCACGCGCGGGTCCTCGCGGATCTTGAAGATCGCCCCGCCGGCCTCGTTGCGGTGCTCCAGCGAATCCTGCAGCGAGTGCGCGTCGGCCTCCATGGTGCGGAACTTCAGGCAGGCGAAGGGATAGCCGCCGATGCCCGGGCGCGGCGACCGAAAGAGCACCGGCCCGCGAGAGCCGAGCTTGATGGCCAGGGCGATGGCCAGCAGCAGCGGCGAGAGCACGGCCATCAGCAGCACCGAGCCCACGATGTCGAACAGCCGCTTGATGACGAAGTCGATCCCCTCGAAGACCGGCGGCTTGAGCTCGAACAGCGGCAGCGCGCGCCCGGGGACGAACTCGACCCGGTCCATCAGGATCTCCATGGTCGAAGGGGCAACCCGTACCCGGATGCCCCGGCGGTGGCAGCGATCGACCAGGTCGATCGCCTTCTCCTCGGGAAAGTCGGGATCGGCGATCAGCACCTCGTCCACGGAGTCGAAGTGGCGCTCGAGGCGCTCGAGCGATCCGAAGTCGTGCAGTCCACCCGCGACCCCGCCGCGCAGCGACACGTAGCCGAAGGGCTCGATCTCCGAGGAGTCACCGAGCGCGTGGGCCACGGCCTCGATGTTGGTCGAGGAGCCCACGAGAATCGCGCGGCGCCGGTAGCCCGCGGCACGCAGGAGGAAGCCGCTGACGCGCTCGAAGGCCCACCGGGCACAAGACACGTAGAGCACGCCGAACAGCAGTGAGCCGTAGAAGATGTAGTAGGAGGAGAACTTCAGCCCTTCGATCTCCGCGTAGATCACCATCAGCAGCGTCAGCTGGAACAGCGAGGAGATGACGGTGGCAAAGCCGGGACGCTGCTCGCGGTCGCGGTAGAGGCCCGACCGGGCGAAGAGCAGGAGCATCACCAGGCAGGCCAGGGGGGCGACCTCGAGCATCTGGTCCACCGACACGCCGAAGGCGGTGTAGCCGTTCTGGACGAGCTGCTTGAGCACGAGGGCGGTGGTCACGGCCGCCATCAGACCGGCGATGTCCAGTCCCCCCAGCACGGCCGTGCGCGCGCCGCGGCGCAGCAGCTCGAGGCGCAGGATGCTGCCCAGCAGGAGGGGGCGGCGCGCCCGCACGTCGCGGCTCGGCAGCGTGTCCGGCGCCGCCGGCTTTACCTCTCGAAGCTCTCTGGCTAGGCCGTTGCTCATCGTGATCGCTCGCCCGTCCTGCCCTTCACAACCGGCAAACGCGTCAAATGTATCGGTGCGGTCCCGATGTAGCACGCGCGCGAGACAGGTCACCCAGGCGCGCCGAGGCATCCGCGGGGGCGCGACAGCCGGGCTTTTGGACTCTAGAGGAGCCGCCCCACCACGCGGTTTCCCGCAAGCAGCGGGAATCGCCCCGGAGAGGGCGGCCGACACCAACCGACGAGAGGGCGGAAGATGACGCCACGCAGGGCCCGAGCGGGCATCGACACGGAGAAGCTGGTGCTGCTCGAGCGCTTTGGTGCCCAGATGCTGGCCACCGCGCGCCGCTACTCGGCCAACCCTCACGACGCCGAGGACGCCTACCAGCGGGCGACGGAGATCCTGCTCACCCACGATCCGGCGGGCACGGACGAAGAGGTCTGTCGGTGGCTGCGCACCACGGTCAAGCACGAGGCGCTGGCCATCCGCAGTCGCCAGGACCGTGTGGTTCTGACGGGGGCGGCCGAGCGCGTGCCGGTCACCGCGGTCAACCCCGCCGACACCCAGGAGCGCGCCGAGCGCTTCGAGCGCCTGCGCCAGGGCGCCCAGGCCCTGGAGCGGCTCAAGGCGCAGGAGGTGCGCTGCCTGCTGCTCCGGGCCGAGGGCTACTCCTATCAGGAGATCTGCGATGTGACCGGCTGGAGCTACACCAAGGTGAACCGGTGCCTGACCGAGGGCCGGCGGGCCTTCGTGGAGCGCCTGGCCGGCATAGAGTCGGGGGCCGAGTGCGACCGGCTGGCGTCGCTGCTGTCCGCGGTGGCCGACGGCGAGGGGCGCTCGGGTGAGCTGGCTGCGCTGCGCCCACACCTGCGGGCCTGCCCCGGGTGCCGCGCCCGGCTGCGCGAGTACCGCGCCGTTCCCTCCCGGGTCGCCGTGCTTGTCCCGCCCGCGATCCTCGCCTCATCGGCGCCGCTCGGCTCTCCGCTGCGCGGACTCGTGGAGTCCACCGTCGGGGCCCTCCAGGACCGCGCCGCGGCGGTGGGGGAACGCGCCCACCAGACCCTCGAGCTGGCTACGGGACAGAAGATCGCCGCCGTCGCGGCGTCGGCCGCCGCGATGGCCGGAGGCGGGGTCGGGGCCGAGCGGCGCCAGCAGCCCGAGGTCGCGCAGCCCGTCCAGCGGGCGCACGTCCGGACCAAGCACGAGCGCCGCGAGCGCGCGGCGGTCGTGGTCGCCCGGCCTGCCGCGGAGCCGCGGGTCAGCCCGCCCGTAGTCGTCCAGCGCGACCGGACCGCTCAGCCACCGCCCGCCGCCGTCCAGCCACCGCCGACCTCGACCCAGCGACCGCCCGCGCCGACCCCCCGGCCCGCGGACGAGTTCGGGCCGGCGTCCTCCCCTGCCGCGCGCTCCGCCTCAGCGGGCACTCCCTCCCCTCCCGCGGGGCATACGGCGCCGGCGGCCACCGGCGGTCAGGGCGGCGAGTTCGCCCCCTGACCGCCGGACCGGGTTCTTCAGCGGCGCCGCTCCCCGCATGCTCATCGAATGAGCTCGCGCGGGCGTCCCCCTCCCGGATAGCCTTGGGTTTCACACTCCTGACGAGCCCGAAAGGACAGCACGAATGGACGACGACCGCCATGAGGGTTCGTTGAGCGATGGCGATCCGCAGACCTCCAGCGACCAGGGCTTGTCTGACGGCGAGTCCGCGCGTGCCCGCGAGCGAGCTTCGCGCTTGCGTGACCTCGCGGC
>JBBJOH010000084.1:0-5836 GCA_037720995.1 Thermoleophilaceae bacterium | reverse complement strand
AAGAAGATGAGCCTGATGCTCGACTACTTGCCAAACGCCGACCACGCCGGCATCTACGCCGCGCAGGCGGGAGGGCAGTTCAAGGACGCCGGCCTGGACGTGAAGATCCGCCAGCCGCCCGACCCCGCCGCGCCGATCAAGCAGGTCGCCGCCGGGCGCGTGGATCTGGCCATCTCCTACGAGCCCGAGGTGCTGCGGGCGCGCGACAAGGGACTGAAGGTGGTGGCCGTGGGGGCGATCGTGCGCAAGCCGCTGACCTCGATCATCTCACTCCCCAAGGGCAAGGTCCGCTCGCCCAGGGACCTGAAGGGCAAGACGGTGGGCACGGCCGGGATCGACTACCAGGACGCCTACCTGCAGACGATCCTCGAGCAGGCGGGCGTGAACCCCTCGGCCGTCAAGAAGCGGAACCTCGGCTTCGGCCTCGTCCCCGGTCTGGTGAGCGGCAAGGTGGACGCCGTGCTGGGCGGGTTCTGGAACGTCGAGGGGATCGAGCTGGCCCAGAAGAAGAAGCGGCCGCGGATCATCCGCGTGGACCGCGCCGGCGTACCGACCTACGACGAGCTGGTGCTCGTGGCCAACCAGGATGCGCTGGAGCGCGACGGCAAGCGCATAAGGGCCTTCGTGGGTGCCGTCGCCCGGGCGACCAAGGCCCTCGAGCGCAATCCCCGGGAGGGGATCAAGGGGTTGCTCCAAGCCAATCCGGACCTGAACCCGAAGCTCCAGCGAGCCTCGGTCCGGGCCACCCTCCCCCTGTTCCTGCCGAAGGCGGGCAAGCCCTTCGGCTACCAGGACCCGGCCGAGTGGAAGGCCTTCGCCGGCTGGATGCGCGACAACCGGCTCGTCAAGGACATCCCCGGCGCCCGGGGCGCGTTTGACAACCGCTTCCTGCCCGGAGGTGGGCTGTAGGGCCCGACGCCCCAGGCGCTACTTCTCGTCGAGGTCCAGCGACAGGCTGTTGATGCAGTAACGCTGTCCCGTCGGCGCCGGTCCGTCGTCGAAGACGTGCCCGAGGTGGGAGCCGCAGTTTCGGCACACGGCCTCGGTGCGCTTCATGAACAGGCTCCCATCCTCGCGCAGCTCCACGGCCTCGGCCACGGCGGGCTCGTAGAAGCTCGGCCAGCCCGTACCGGAGTCGAACTTGGCGTCCGAGGAGAACAGGTCGGCGCCGCAGGCGCCGCACTTGTACATGCCCGACTCCTTGGAGTGGGTGTAGGCGCCGGTGAAAGGCGGCTCGGTGCCCGCTTCGCGCAGCACGTGGTAGCGCTCGGGATCGAGCTCGGAGCGCCACTGCTCGTCGGTCTTCTCCAACTTGGTCTCGTCCATGCCCTCAATGGTAGGCGGCGTGTCTTACGGCCCGCTGACGTGGCGTCACGCCGGGCGCGGGACCGAAGGCGCCGCCGGCCATGGCGTGGGCCAGCGCGGTGCCGGCCAGCCCCGCGTAGGGGGCGAAGGGGGCGAAGTACTCGCGCACCTCTTCTTCGGTGGCCCGCCGTCCCAGCCCGGCGAGCAGCCCGACGAGCTTGATGTAGGCCAGGTCCCCGTGGGGAAGCAGGTCGTCGCGCCCCTGGCCGTGGAGGGCCAGGTACTCCACGGTCCAGGAGCCGACCCCCCGGATCGCCCGCAGCCGCCGCCAGTCGCGCTCGTGGCGCGAGGGGTCGTGGAGGTCCACCCGGCCGCGGGCCACCTCCCGGGCGGCCTTGACCAGCGTCACGGCCCGCGAGGGCGAGAGCCCGCAGGCCTCCACCTCGGCCGGCGCCATCCCGGCCACGACCGCCGCGCCGGGCACGTCGGCGAGCTCGCCGCACGCGCTGCGCAGTCCGTGGCGAAACACCAGCCGGCGCTGGATCTCGGCCGCGCGGCCGGACTCGATCAGCTGCTCGCACACGGCCCAGGCGAGCGCCTCGAAGGGCTCGGGGCGTCGCCGCGGACGCAGCCACGGCTTGCGGCGCAGCACGGGACCCAGCAGCTCGTGACGCCAGAAGCGGCGGTGGAAGGGGCCGAGGTCGTGATCGACCCCCACCGCGAAGCGCATCCGCTCCACCGCCCAGGCGGCGCTGGCGCGGTGCGCGGCCACGGCGCGGAAGCGAACCGCGCCGCCGCACGGCCAGGCGCGGACCTCCACGGGCTCCTCGTCCACGCCGATGACCCGGCGCAACACACGGTCGCGCCGGCGAAGCACGCCGTCGCGCCCTCCACCAGGCATGCGAAACGGGCCGGCGGGAATGACATCGACCTCCACGACCTGCGGCGCGGGCGCCCTGTCGGGCTTTGGCACCGCTATCGCTTGAGCAGGTGGACGTCGACCAGGAACGACTTCGTGCTCTGCACCTCCACCCCGCGCCGGCGCGAGAGCTTCCGGGCACGGCGGGCCGCGAGGGCCCGGCCCGTCCGGGGACGGCGCAGCACGTTGATCATGATGAAGGCGGCCACTCCGAGCACGAATCCGCCGGTGGCGGCGGCGACCGTGGCGGGCACCGACGCGGGGCCGCGGACATCGACGGCGCCGCTTGCCTGCCGGTCGAGGGGCACCGGCAGGCGCCGGACCTCGGCGATGGGCTCCCCGGCGGGAACGATCTCCCCGGAGAGGGCGCCGTCGTCGCTGTCGGCGGGCTCGGGCACGCCGAGGGAGTGTAGCCCCCGGGCGGACGCCAAGCCACGGTCGGCGGTCCCTTCAGCCGGCACGACGCCGACCGGAGCCCGTCGGCCTCAGAGCGGATGCTCGTAGATCCGGTACCTCTTCGCGATCCGGCCGCCCATGCCCTCCATGCCGCGGTTCATGGCGTCGTTGGTCTCCAGGATCCAGCCCATCTCCCCCCATTTCTGGGGCGTCACCGCGGCCATGTCGAAGTGCTCGAGGTACAACCCGGCCGCCACTCCCGTGTGCTGGTACTCCGGCTTGACACCGAGGAACCCCACCCGGACGCGGTCCATGACCTTGCGCCGGCGAAGGAAGTGGAACCAGCCAAAGGGCAGGACCCTGCCGTTCATCTTCTTCAGCGCCTGGTTGATGTCCGGCACGGTGATCGCCACCCCGACGCTCTCGCCCGTGTCGGTGCGCTCGGCGATCATGAACCAGTTGCGGTCGTACACCAGCTGCAGCTCCTGGCCGTAGTGCTTGAGGTCCTCCTCCGAGTAGGGCACGAAGCCCCAGTTCTCCTTCCAGGCCTCGTTGTAGGTCTCGCCGAACAGCTCCATCTCGCGGCCCAGCCGGCGCCGGGACATCTTGCGGATGCGGATCCCGTGGTCGGGCTCGAGCCGGTCGGCCATCTCCACCAGGGCGGGGACGATCTTGGAGCGGTCGGTTATGTGGAGTTCCCACATATACAGGTCGACCGCCTTGGTCAGGCCCACCTCCTCGCACAGGCGCTGGTAGTAGGGCGGGTGCCAGGGCTGCTTGATGAACGGCTCGCGATCGTGCCCCTCGATCAGCACGCCGCACTCGTCGTTCATCGAGAAGTCCATCGGGCCGACCATCCGATCGCGCCCGCGCTCGGCCAGCCAGCCGGCCGCGGCCTCGACCAGGGCCTTCGCGACGTCGGTGTCGTCCTCCAGCTCCAGGAACCCGAACTGACCCCAGGCGTTGCCCTGGTGCTCGTTGAAGGCGTGATCGATCTGGGCGCTGATGCGCCCCACGACGGCCTCGCCGCGCCGAGCCAGGAAGAGCTGGGCCTCGGCGTGCTTGAAGTAGGCGTTCACCCGGGGGCTGAGAAAGGCCCGGCGCTCCAGCCGCAGCGGGGGGACCCAGTACCCGCTTGTAGCATGGAGCCGGTAGGGGAGCTCGATGAAGGCCCGGCGATCGCGCTCGGTGCGCACCGGGGAGACCTCGACCGACACGCCGCGAGACCCTATTCCATGGCGACGAAGACCGACCTATTCGAGAAGGCCCGCTCGCACGAGCGGCTGGAGCAGCTCAGCGCCGCCCGCGAGCACGACGTGCTTCCCTACTTCCGCGAGGTGGAGGGCGAGCCCGGCCCGGTGGTGGTGATGGAGGGGAGCGAGCGGATCACGCTGGGGTCGAACAACTACCTCGGCCTTACCACGCACCCTCTGGTCAAGCAGGGGGCCCGTGACGCGCTGGAGCGTTACGGCACCGGCCTCACCGGCTCGCGCCTGCTCAACGGCACCACGCCGCTGCACCTGGAGCTGGAGGCGGAGCTCGCGGAGTGGACCCAGGACGAGGACGCGCTGGTCTTCACCACCGGCTACCAGGCCAACGTGGGCTGCGTGGCCACGCTGCTCTCTCCCGAGGACACGGTGATCGTGGACTCGGGCGACCACGCCTCGATCCTGGATGCGGTGATGATGTCGCGGGCCCGCATCCGCCCTTTCCGCCACAACAGGCTGGACAAGCTGGAGAAGATGCTGGACCGGGCGGAGGCCGATGGCGGCGGGGTGCTCGTGGTGGTCGACGGCGTCTTCTCCATGGAGGGCGACCTGGCGCCGCTGCCCGAGATCGTCGAGCTCTGCCGCCGCCACGGCGCGCGGCTGATGGTGGACGAGGCCCACGGCGTCGGGGTGCTCGGGGCGGGGGGCACCGGTGCCTGCGAGGCCTTCGGCGTGGCCGAGGAGGTGGATCTGCGGATGGGCACCTTCTCCAAGTCGCTGGCCTCGTGCGGCGGCTTCATCTCGGGGCCCTCCGAGGTGATCGACTTCCTGCGGGTCCAGTCCCGGGCCTTCCTGTTCACCGCCTCGGCCGTGCCCGCCGCGGTCGGGGCGACCCTGGCCGCCCTGCGGGTGATCCGCTCCGGCGAGGGTCGCGAGCTGATCGCCCGGGTGCTGGAGAATGCGCGCTACCTGCAGCGGGGCCTGGACGAGCTGGGCTTCGAGGTGGTCTCTCCCACCCCGATGCCCGATGGATCGGACCTGCTCACCCCGATCGTGCCGGTCACGATCGGAGACGACTGGCGCGCGGTCATGTTCTGGAAGGCCCTCTACGACGAGGGGGTCTACGCGAACGTGGCGCTGTACCCCGCCGTGACCAGGGGAGGGGCGCTGCTGCGCACGAGCGTGATGGCCACCCACCGCCAAGAGCATCTCGACCGGGCGCTCGAGGCGTTCGCACGAGTCCGCGAGCGGCTGGCCGGCGTGGGCGCCGAGCCGGCGCCGGCCGTCTCGTAATCGGCGGCTTCCCGGGATTCGGGAAAAGCCCGCTCTTAGCGAGCCGGCACCCGGTTCCCTGTTGACGGCCGACCGACGCTTGGATTTATTGGACGGTGGCTGCGGCGGCTGGGGTCTCGGACCGAGGGACGGGATCGAGTGTCCGCCGGCCTACTGGAACTGCTCGAAGGTCGGATCTGCACGGGGTGCAGGAGGGATTGTGTATGGGCGAAACCGCCACGCTGGACGCTGGGCAACAGCATCTGAGGGCTCTGGAGCGCGCCAACCGCGTGCGGCTGGCGCGCGCGGAGATGAAGCGCGCGATCGCCAGCGGCGAGCTCGGGGCTACCGAGGTCGTGCTGGGCTGCCCCTGGCAGGCCCACTCCATGTCGATAAGCGATCTGCTGATGAGCCAGAAGCGCTGGGGGCGGGCACGGTGCCGCCGGCTGCTGACCTCGATCGGTGTGCCCGAGAACAAGCCGATCGGAACGCTCACCGAGCGCCAGCGCGCCGCGCTGGCCGATGTGTTGCGCACCAAGCGCTCGGCCGTCCCGCAGGCGCCGCGGGTGCTGAGTGCCGTCTGAACGACCGGCGAAGGCCGGGCGCGCGAGCGCCCGGCCGCCCGGTCAACCCTGCGTGATCCCCGGCCCCGCAGTCGCCAGCTCCACGATGTGCCCGTCGGGATCGCGCACGTAGAGCGACTTGAAGTAGGTGCGGTCCATCACCTCGGTGCTGG
>JBBJOH010000083.1:0-5871 GCA_037720995.1 Thermoleophilaceae bacterium | reverse complement strand
GCCGCGACATTCGCCGCTGAATCTGACGCGGCCGCTCGAGATGGCTTGGGGCGCCGAAGCCCAGCCGATGTTCGATGCGATCGAACAGGTCATGGCGTACTGGCAAGAGCGGCTGTGGGTGGAAGGTTGAGAGAAGGCGACCGCTCGACGTTCGCGCCGGAGAACGACCTGGAGGTGACGATCCTGCGCGCAGCCGACGACCCGGAGGCGGAAGCCGAGTTTCGCCGTGTGCTCTACGCCAGTCGCGTCCTCGTCCCTCAGCCTGGGCCCCTGGAGGAGGCTGGGCCCAGCCCCCAGGCCCGGAACCCCGACGAGCCGATCGGGCTACCGCTGTTCGAGACGGATGGCACGACCTTCGTGCCCGTCCTCCAACACTTGCAGATCACCCTTGCCGACCGGCTCGACGCAGAGGCGAGCTTTCTGGTCGTGGATCCCCGCGCGCCAAGCCCCATTGCCCGTTTCATGCTCGACGAGACCACGCCCTTCTACCGGCGCGACCGCTGACAGGGCGCCGCAACGTGAAGTCGCCCGATCTCGAAGCCGCACTCGAGGAGCTGGCGGTGCTGCTCCGTTGCTGTGGCGAGGACGCGAAGGCGGCTTGGGTCGAGCAGAAGGGGGGCGAGTCGATCCGCGAGGTGCTGGCCGGAATGGGCTCGATCGGTGACCTCTACCTCGAGCCGACCCCTGAGTGTGGCCTCTCCAACCGCGAGGTCGAGCAGCGCCAGCGCGAGCTGATCCAGCGCCTCGACCGCCTGACCGGAGGCCTTGATCGCCGTGACGCGCCGCCGCGGATGATCCGCGTCGGCGAGTCCAGCACCGATCTCGACGCCGGATGAGCGACCGGATGGTGCTCGTGCCGGTGCCCGGGCCTGCGAGCGACGCCCCGGGGATGGTGTCCCTGAAGGCCGGCCAGACGCTCGAGGTGCCGGTGTGGGGAGAGGCGGGCGGTGAGTTCGTGCCGGCCTTCACGTCAGAGAAGCAGCTCCTGCGGGCCATCCCCGGTGGGAGCCGCTACGTGAGCCTGCCGATGGACGATCTCGTGGACCTGGTGGCGAACGACACCGAGATCCGGCTCGATGTCGGCGACGACCAGGCGGCCGGGGCGCGGTTCGCGATCGGCGAGCCGGCGCAAGAGCCGGTCGCGCTCATCCGAGAGGTCGGGCAGTTCTGCGCCGCAAACGCAGCGGTGTCCACCGCGTGGCGGGCTCTCGTGAAGCTGGAGGGCGAGGAACCTCAGCCCTTGATCGGCCTCGAGCTCCTGGGCGAAGCAGACCCCGAGGCCGTGACGGGCCTGGTCACGGCCCGTATCGAAGCCGCGGGGGTGGGACCGGCCATCGTCGTGCCCGTCGATCGCGAACATCCCGACGAGTTCGCTCGCTACCTGCTCGAGTCGACCCAACCGTTCTGGCGGGCTTAGCACCCGCCGGCCTGGGCGCACCGGCGAAGCGCGTCGGCACCGAGGGTGAGCCGAGCCGGCCCGGCCACATCGATGGCGAGGGCGTGCAGGCCGCGATCGAGCACGGTCGCGCAGAGGTCAGGGGCCCGAACTGCGACAAAGGCGTGCTCGGAGCTCCATAGGCCGAGAGCCCGAGCGTCGGCAAAGGCGAGCAGAGCGCTGTTGCCTTCCTCGTCGACGGTCCCCACCAGGTCCAACTGGGCTTCGGCGTCCTCCCCTGACGCGGCTACCGGAGCGATGAGCACGCTCACGCGCAACGCCTGGTCGAGCTTCTCGGTCGCCTCGGGCGAATCACGAGGCGATTCGCCGCGCAGAACGGAGGTCAGGGCACGGTTCTCCGGGGGAGACGGCGTTTGGGGCGTTCGTTCACTCATGCCGAGCGCCGGCTCCCCGCCCGTCCGCCGGCGTCCGCGTCGGCGGCCACCGCGGTCTGCACAAGCCCGGGCTCTGAGTCGCGGCGCACCAGGAGCCCGCGGCCCGGAGGCTGGGGCGTGGCCCTCTGGCCGCCGAGGAGGTAGCCCTCGCTCGGGGGCCCGCTCAACAGGAGCCCGGGGGTGCGCAACTCGAGCAGGCGCTGCATGAAGCTCTCGAAGGAGGAGGTGGCCATGCCGCCGGTGCGCCGGGCGAGGATCACGTGCAACCCCACGTCGCGACCCTGGGCCAGCAGGTCCACCAGCGTGAGCAAGGGGTTCTGCGTGGCGCTCGGCACGAGGTCGTAGTCGTCCACCAGGAGGTAACGGCGCGGGCCCGTCCACGCCGGCCCGCGCATCAGCTCCTCGCGCGACACGTCGGCGCCGGGCAGGCGCGCGCTCAGCTCGGCGTGCAGCTCCCCGATCGCATCGCTCGCCATGGCCGCGTTGGCCGCGTAGGCGCTCACGTGCGGCGAGTCGGAGAGGTCGAGCAACCCGCGCCGGTAATCCACGATGGTCAGCCGCGCCCGCCCGGGGTCCTGACGGGCCATCAGCCCTTGAGCGAAGAGCCGTAGGAAGTTCGTCTTGCCCGACTCGCCGTCACCGAGCACGATGAAGTGGGGGTCGCTGCCGGCCGGCTCGAGGTACACGGGATCCAGGCCGAACTCGTCGATGCCGATGGGCACGCCCTGGCCGGTGTCGTGACCCGGCGCGGGCAGGTCGGCCGCCCCGAAGCGTGCTGGCAGAACCGGTACCGGCGGCGCGGGCTGACCCTCCCAGCGGTGCGCCGCCTCGGCCACCACCCCGGGGTCGGGGAGGGCGGTCTGGAAGTGCACACCGGCCGAGGTCAGTCCGCGGCCCGGTACGTCGGTCGGCAGCGTCTCGGCCACGCGGCGGCCCAGCTCGGACTCGATCGGGTCGTTGAGGCGCAGCTCGAGGCGCCCGCCCACGTTGTCGCGCAGGTTGGGGCGCATCTCGCCCCAGCGGTTGGCGGTCACCATCAGGTGCACACCGAAGTTCAGGCCGCCGCCGGCGAGCTGCTCGAGCTCTTGGTCCAGGCCTTCGAAGTCGCTGCGCAGCACACCCCAGCCGTCGATCACCAGGAAGATGTCGCTCAGGTCCTCGTCTGCCCCCTCCCCCCTCGCGCGGAGCTCACGCGCCTCGCGCATCGAGCCAACGCCCAGACGGCGGAAGGCTTCTTCGCGACGGCCGAGCACCGCCTGGATGTGGCGCACGGTCTGGCGTACGCGGTCCTTGTCGGCCTTCGTGCACGTGCCTCCCACATGGGGTGCGGCTTCGAGTTGCGAGAGTCCTCCCCCGCCGAGGTCGATCAGGTACAGGCGCACCTCGTCGGGGCGGTGGTGACGAATGAGCGAGGTGGCCACCGTGCGCAGAAAGGTGCTCTTTCCGCTCTGGGGCGCGCCTACGAGCGCCAGGTGGCCGGAGGTGCCCTCGAAGTCGATCACGAAGGGCTCGGTGCGCTGCTCGGCGGGCAGGTCGGCGACACCGACGGGCGCCGCCAGACGCGCCGAGCGCTCGTCCGGGCGCGCCCACCAGGGCTGCTCGGCGTAGGTCTCGGCGGGCTCGATCCGTTCCTCGAGCGGAGCCACCCACACCTGGTGCACCTCGCGCCCGGCGTGCGCGCTGCTCAGCACCGCCACGATCGTTTCGAGATCGCTCGGCCCCTCGGCACCGCCCGATGCCTCTTCGGGCGCCTGCGAATCCAAGGCACCGTCGTCGGAGGAGAACACCTCTACCCCCGCCGACGGCGTGTCGGGTACCGCCGCCTGCCGGCGCGAGCCCGACACCATCGCCACCTTGAAGCGCTCGTAGATCCCGGTGTCGACCTTCATGTATGCGGCCCCGGGGAACGGTGGGAGCAGATAGGCGTCGGGCGTGCCGAGCACGATCTTCGACTCCACGGCCGAGTAGGTACGCAGGCAGATGCGATAGCGCAGGTGGCTCTCGAGCCCGCGGAGCTTGCCCTCGTCGAGGCGCTGGCTCGAGAAGAGCAGATGCATGCCGAGGCTGCGTCCCACGCGGCCGATGCCCAGGAAGAGGTCGATGAACTCGGACCTCGCCGCCAGCAGCTCCCCGAACTCGTCCACGACCACGAGAAGGTGGGGCATCGGCACCAGTGAGGGGTCGCGCTCGCGGGCCAGCGCGTAGGCCCCGATGTCATCGAGGTCGCCGGCGTCGCGGAGCATGCTCTGGCGGCGCTCCTGCTCGCCCAGCAGGGCGTCGCGCATCCGATCCACGAGGGCACTGTCGCGCTGGAGGTTGGTGATCAGCCCGGCGGCGTGGGGCAGGCGGGCCAGCTCGGCGAAGGCGCTACCGCCCTTGTAGTCGATGAGCACCACCGACAGCTCCTCGGGCGAGTGCTCCACCGCCAGGCCGGCCACGAGCGTGCGCAGCAGCTCGGACTTGCCCGAGCCCGTGGCCCCCACGATCAACCCGTGGGGCCCCAGCCCCCCCAGCGCGGCCTCCTTGAGGTCGAGGGAGAGCGGCTCGCCCGCGGCGGTCACCCCCAGGGGCACCCGCAGGCGCTCACGCGAGGGTCGCGGCCTCCAGCTGTGCTCGGGATCGATGGTCTCGGCGGAGGCGTGGCCCATCAGATCGAGCATGCGGATCTCGTCGGCCACGCCGCGCGCGCCGTCGCGATCCTCGAGGCGCAGGGGAGCAAGCGACCGCGCGATGGCCTCGCAAAGCCCGAGATCGCCCGCGTCGGGCCAGACCCCTTCCCAGCGCTTGCGCTCCTCCTCGCTTTCCCCACGCTCCTCGACGGTGGCCGTTGCGCCGGGCGAGAGCACCACGCGCAGGTCCGCCTCCGAGGTTTCCGACTCCGCCGATTCGCTCAGCAGGATGAGCGTGGTCTCCAGGCGCGCGCCGCGTTCCATTGCGTCGCGCACGGAGGCGAGGCGCGCAACCGCGGCCTTTGGCGAGAAGCCGTCGATCACGATTACCAGGCGCGGAGCGTCGAGCGCCGTGCGCGTGCCAAGACCGCCCTGTTCGTCGATCCGCTGGAGCTGCTCCAGGCGCGGGCCCATCTCGTCGTCGAGCAGCTGGCCCAGGCGGTCGGGCGAGTTGGCCAGCAGAACGGTTCGCGGCGGCGGACCATCCGAGCCGGGCTTGGGCCTCGCCTGCCCCCGTACGTGGGGCAGCCACTTCATCCACTCCCAGTCGGCCACCGCGTCAGGCTCGAAGGCGGCGACCAGGCGCACATCGGCCGGCGCCCGGAAGGCGGCGAGCTGGGTCACGATGCTGCGGGCCAGCGCGCGAGCGGCCTCGGGCGGCCCCACCACTGACATCACCTGGATCTCGTCGAGGTCCATCACGATGGGGGCGTCGTTGATCCTGCGCCAGCGCTTCTTCACGGTCGCGGCTTCGTCCTCGAGGTCGCGCTCGCGCTCGGTGATCGGGTCGTCGCCCACGTCGAGCTTTATCGGGCGGGCATGGGGCGCTTCGCCGCGGCCGATGCGCACACGCAGGAAATCGGCGTCGCCCTTGCGCCGCTCCCACAGGTAGCGGCGTGCGAGCACGAGGCCCCAGAGGCGCTCGTGGTCGGGGTAGAGGCGGTCGCCGTGGGTCAGCTGGGCCGTGGCGTCACGCGAGAGCTGGCGCTCGACTCCCGTGAGGTAGCCCCGGTACTTGCTCCGGTTGGACTTTCGCTTCTTCTTGACCTGACGCACCTGCGAGTAGCGCATGCCGATCGCGAACAGCACCGCGAGAAAGGCCATGCCGACCCCGATGTAGATGAACAGCGGGTTGCCGTACACCACCGCGAAGGCGATCAGGCCAAAGGAGCCCATGATCGGGAAGAGCGCGTACATCAGGCCGCCGGTGGGCGGCTCGGGCCGCGTGGGAGGCGCGTGCATGCGCAGCTCCTCGGAGGGCGGCGGATCCGGCCACTCGCGGGGCTGGCGGTGGAAGGTGGGATCGGAGGGAGCGCCCACGGCCATAGTGGCCTCCAAGGTACTCCCTGGCGGGCCTGTCAGTGGCGGTCTT
>JBBJOH010000082.1:0-5874 GCA_037720995.1 Thermoleophilaceae bacterium | reverse complement strand
GACGCTCGCGGGTCAGGGCTACCTGGCCGACCGGGCGCTCTGCACATCGGTGTGGCTGGCCGGCGCGCTGGAGCAGCCCCTGCTGCTGGAGGGCGAGGCCGGGGTGGGAAAGACCGAGGTGGCGCGGGCGCTCGCCCAGGCCACCGACGCGAAGCTGTTCCGGCTCCAGTGCCACGAGGGCATCGACCTGCACCACGCCCTGTACGACTGGGACTACCCGCGCCAGCTGCTCGCGATCAGGGCCGCCCAGGGCGGAGTGGATCCCGGCGGCCTGTTCACGCGCGACTACCTGCTGCGCCGGCCGCTGCTCGAGGCCTTGGAGCACGATGGGCCCGCGGTGCTGCTGATCGACGAGGTCGACCGGGCCGACGACGAGTTCGAGGCCTTCCTGCTCGAGCTGCTGTCGGACTTCGCGGTGTCGATCCCCGAGCTCGGCACGGTCACCGCCGTCACCCGGCCGCTGGTAGTGCTCACCTCCAACCGCACGCGCGAGCTGCACGACGCGCTCAAGCGCCGCTGCCTGTACCAGTGGATCGACTACCCCGACCGGGCTCGTGAGGCAGAGATCGTGCGCGCCCGCCTGCCCGGCGTCGCCGACGAGGTGGCCGAGCGCGTGTGCGTCGCCGTCGCCCGACTGCGCGAGCAGGAGCTGTACAAGCAGCCCGGGGTGGGGGAGACGATCTCGTGGGCGCGTGCCCTGCTGGCGCTCGAGGACGCGTCGCTTCAGGAGACGCTCGGCGTGGTGCTCAAGGTCAGGGAGGACATCGAGGCGGTGCGGGCGCGGGAGGTGCTTTCGGGTGTCTGAGCCCCCGGCCGCCCGCGCCGGTCTCGGCGTGACCGCCAAGCTGATGCTCCTGGGCGCTTCCCTTCGCGCCGGCGGCGTCCGCGTTGGTGTGGGCCAGGTGCTGAGCGCCCACCGTGCGCTGGCGGCCATCGACGCCGCCGATCGACGTGATTCCTACCTCGCGCTTCGCTCCGTGCTGTGCTCGCGGCGGGAGGATCTCGAGGTCTTCGACGCCGCCTTCGCGGAGGTCTTCGCGGGGGACGCGGAGCTCCCCGCGCAGCCCGAGGCGCTGGACGAGGTCGCCGCCCTGGTGCTGCCGTCGGTGGCCGTGCCCCCGCAGCGGCGGGTGCCTGAGCCGGATGCGATCCAGGACGGCGAGGTCGTCCCCGCCGCCTGGTCGGAAGTGGAGATGCTGCGCAACAAGGACTTCGCCGCGTTCACGGCGGCCGATCGGCAGATGGCGCGCGGGGTCATGCACCGGCTGGCCGCGCGCGGCCCGCTGCGGACGAGTCGCCGCACGCGGGCCTCGCATCGAAGGGGCCCCGCGCCCAGGGGCAGCCGCCCCGACCTGCGGGGCACCGTACGCGCGTCGCTGCGCCACGGCGGGGAGCCGATCGAGCGTCACTGGCGCCAGCCGCGCGAGCGACCGCGGCCGGTGGTCCTGGTCTGCGACGTGTCGGGCTCGATGGAGCCCTACGCGCGGATGCTGCTCATGTACATGCAGGCCTGCGTGGCCGCCCGCCGCCGTGTGGAGGCGTTCACCTTCGGCACACGCCTGACTCGGGTCACCGGAGAGCTGGCCGGCCGTGACCCCGAGCGGGCCCTGGATCGGGCCGCCCAGGCCATGGCCGACTGGTCGGGCGGCACGCGGATCGGCGAGGCTCTGGCCGAGTTGAATCGCGAGCACGGCCGGCGGGTGGGCCGCGGCGCGGTTGTCGTAGTGCTCTCCGACGGCTGGGACCGCGGTGACCCCGACGTGCTCGCGTCCGAGATGGCGCGTCTGTCGCGCACCGCCCACCGGCTGGTCTGGCTCAACCCCCTGAAGGCCTCGACGGACTACGAGCCGCTCGTCCGGGGGATGGTCGCCGCGCTCCCCCACGTGGATCGCTTCCTGTCCGGTAACACGATCGCTTCACTGGAGGAGCTGACCGAGCTGATGCGGGGAGGAAGGCTGTGAAGGACGTGGTCGACGACGTCAGGGAGTGGAAGGACCGCGGAGAGCGCGTGGCGGTGGCCACCGTGGTCGGCGTGAAGCGCTCGGCGCCGCGCCCACCGGGCGCCAAGATGGCCGTCAGCGGCTCGGGCGAGGTGTCAGGAGCGGTCTCCGGCGGCTGCGTGGAGGGGGCCGTGGTCGAGGCCGCCGGCCGGGTGCTGGCCGGCGAGGGCCCGCGCCTCATGCACTTCGGGATCGCCGACTCCGAGGCGTGGGACGTGGGACTGCCCTGCGGAGGCGAGATAGCCGTGTTCATCGAGGAGTACCGCGAGTGACACCCGAAGGCGAGTTCGCCCGCATCGCCGCCGCCGGAGGGCGCGCGGCCGTCGCCACGGTGGTGGAGGGCGCCGGGCTGGGCTCGAAGCTGCTCGTGCGCGAGGACGGCACGCACTGCGGCGGGCTCGGCTCGCCGGAGCTCGACCGGATCGCCGCCGAAGCCGCCACCGAATTGATGTGGGAGGAGCGCTCCGAGTTGCGCGACGCCGAGGGGTCCACGCTGTTCGTGGACGCGACCTACCCCGCTCCGCGGCTGATCATCTTCGGCGCCGTGGACTACACCGCCGCCCTGTGCCGGCTGGCCCGGGCGGCGGGTTGGCGACCGTACGTGTGCGACCCGCGCTCGCAGTTCGCCACCGCCGAGCGCTTCCCCGATGCCGAGCAGGTGGTGGCCGCGTGGCCGCAGGAGGCGTTCGCCGCCGCCGGGGGGATCGACCGAGCGACCTACGTCGCGGTGCTCACCCACGACCCCAAGCTGGACGATTCGGCGCTGGGGATAGCCCTGCCCTCCGATGCCGCCTACGTGGGCGCGATGGGCAGCAGCCGCGCCCAGGCCAAGCGCCGCCAGCGCCTGGTCGAGGCGGGAATGGACGAGGAGCTGCTCGACCGACTGTCTGCACCGATCGGGCTGGACCTCGGTGCGATAGGACCGGAGGAGACCGCACTGTCGATCATGGCCGAGGTCGTGGCCGTGCGAAACGGCCGCTCCGGCGGGCGCCTGCGCGACAAGCAAGGTGGGCGGATCCACGAGATCGGGGGGCCGGCGCAGCCGGCCGAGCCGGCTGCTTCGCCAGAGGCGGCCGGCGCGTGATCGCCGGGTGCGTGCTGGCCGCGGGGCGGGCCTCTCGCTTCGGGGGCCCCAAGCAGCTGGCCGACCTCCACGGCAGGCCGCTGCTCGAGCACGTGCTCGAGGCGATGTCGCAGGCGGGTCTCGATCGGGTCGTGGTCGTCCTGGGGGCCGAGGCCGACCAGATCCTCGAGGCGGTCGACCTCCACGGCGCCGAGCCGGTGCTGTGCGAGCGCTGGGCGCAAGGGCAGTCGGCGTCGCTGGCGTCGGGTCTGGCCGCCGTGCAGGACGCCGAGGCCGTGGTGGTCGCCCTGGGCGACCAGCCCGGCCTGTCGCCCGAGGCGGTGCGCCGCGTGCTGGGGGCGCGCGTCGGGCACGACGGGGCGGTGCGCGCCACCTACGGCGGTCGCCCGGGTCACCCCGTCGTCCTGAGGCCCTCCCAGATCTCCGCGCTGCGCGACGTGACCGGGGACGTGGGCGCGCGCAACGTGATCATGCGCGGACTGCGCGAGGTGGCGTGCGACGACCTCGGTGGCGGCGAGGACGTGGACACCCGCGATCAGCTTGCCGGCCTGCGGCGGGCCGAGGACAGACGATGAAGCTCGAGCAGTCCTTCATCGTGCACGCCCCGATCGACCGCGTCTGGGAAGCGCTGATCGATGTCGAGCGGGTGGCGCCCTGCCTGCCCGGCGCGGAGATCACCGAGGCCTCCGACGACGGCAGGTACCGCGGCAGCTTCACCGTCAAGCTCGGTCCCACCACCGCCGCCTACCGCGGTGAGCTGGAGATGGAGTCGGTCGATCAAGCCGCCCGCACCGTGACGATGAAGGCCAGCGGTCAGGACAAGCGCGGTCAGGGCGGCGCCAAGGCCACGATCGTGTCCGTGCTCAGCGAGGACGGCGGGGCCACCAAGGTCGACGTCGACACCGACTTCACGATCACCGGGCGCCTGGCCCGCTTCGGGCGGGGCGGCATGATCAAGGACATCTCCAACCGGCTGCTCAGGGACTTCTCGGCCTGCCTGGCCGAGACGATCGAGGGCGCGCCCGCCGCACCGGAGCCGGTGACCTTGGACGACCCCGGCCCGTCGGGCGCGCCCGTGCGCACGGACATCCCGCCGCCTGCTGTGTCCGCGGCACCTGGTCCGGCAGCCACTCCGGCCAAGCCGCTCAACGGCCTGCAGCTGTTCCTATCGGTGCTCGTGGAGCGGATCAAGCGCCTACTGGGCAGGCGCTGAGGCCTCCCGAGGACTCTCCAGCGGCGTGAGCGCGGCCGCGATCCGCTCCCTCGCCGGCTCGAACTGCGGCGGCAGCACGAGCTTCTCGCCCAGGTGGCCGGGGTCCTCGTCGGTGGCGAAGCCCGGACCGATCGTGGCGATCTCGAACAGCACCCCGCTGGGCTCGCGGAAGTAGACCGACCGGAACCAGAAGCGGTCGATCACGGGTGTCGGGCGGGCGCCGTGCTCGGCGGCCCGCTCGCGCCACCGCTCGTGGTCGTCCATGGTCGATGCGAACGCCACGTGGTGCACGGTGCCCGCGGAGGGAAGCCCACGCTCGGGCGGCGGCTCGTCGTAGGCCAGCCAGCCGGATCGCTGCTCACCGCGCAGTTCCCACGCCCCGTCCGGGAGCCGTGTGAACCCCAGCCCATGCTCGAGCAGATCGTGGCTGCCCTCGGGATCGGACGCATAGGCGCGCACGCCGTCGAAGCCCTGGAGCGCCAGCTCGTGCGGCACCTCGGGATGGTCGGCGATCAGCGGCTCGTCGCCGGAGTCGCTCACCCGCAGCTCGTGCTCCAGCCCCTCGGGGTCGGTGAAGCGCAGAGCGTGGCCGCCTGTGGCCCCCTGGGTATCGCGGCTCGGCTCCCCGCCCTCGTCGGCGAGGCGCTGGGACCAGAAGTCCAGCGCCTCCTCTGACCCCACGCGCCACACGATCCGGTGGACCATCCCGTCACCCGCGCGTCCGCGCGGGGCCTCGGGGTACTCGAAGAAGGTCAGGTCGGCTCCCGGGCTGCCCTGCTCATCGGCGTAGAAGAGGTGGTAGACGGTCGGGTCGTCCTGGTTGACGGTCTTCTTGACCAGCCGAAGGCCCATGACTCGCGCGTAGAAGTCGAGGTTGCGCGGAGCGTCCGCGGTGATCGCCGTGATGTGGTGGATGCCCTCGAGCTTCATCTGACCTCTTCCGTTTCGGGCTGGAGCTATGATCAGTTGTGCCCGCAACTATATCACCGGAGTAATTGTGCCTGCAACAAATACGCCACGTCGAACCGACCAGCGGCGGGGATCGCGGCTCGATGAGCTGGAGCTGGATGCGTGGCGGGGCTTCCTGCGGACCCACGCCGTGGTGTCGCGCGAGCTTGACGCCGAGCTGATCGCCGATCACGGCGTGTCCCTGAGCTCCTACGAGGTCCTCCTGTTCCTGGCCGACAGGCCCACGGGAGAGATGCGCATGACCGAGCTCGCCCAGTCCGTGCTGCTCAGCCGCAGCGGCCTGACGCGACTCGTGGACCGCCTCGAGCGCCACGGCCTCGTGCGGCGCGAGTCGTGCCCGGGTGACGCCCGGGGGCTGAACGCGGTGATAACCGACGCGGGTCGCGACCGCTTCGCCGAGGCCCGGCGCACGCACCTCGACGGTGTGCGCCGCCGTTTCCTGGACCGTCTCTCCGATGACGAGAAGCGCGACCTCGGGGCGCTCTGGCGCCGCCTCGGCGGAGACGGCACCGAGAGTCCCACCTGCTGACCCTCGAGGGCACTGCCGTTCACCAAACCGGCAGTCGGACCTGCCGACCCTTGCGGCCGCCGCCGTTTACGAAACCGGC
>JBBJOH010000081.1:0-5882 GCA_037720995.1 Thermoleophilaceae bacterium | reverse complement strand
AGACCGCGCACGCGTCGGCCAGAGCCTCCGCCGCCGGGCGGAGCACCTCGGACAGTCCGGCGTAGTCGCCGCAGCTCCAGGTGCTCCGGCTCTGCTCCTTTGCCTGGTCGATGTCCACGGGGCGCGAACCTATCAGCGCCCGCCTCACCAGCCCCAGACGACGCCCGAGGTGCGCGTGACCTTCCTGGGGAGCAGGGTACTGATCCCGGACGCAAGGTGTAGCATCTACACATGGCACGCACCAACATCGAGATCGACGAGGAGCTGGCGCAGCGGGTCATGCGCCGCTACGGCATCGACACGAAGCGGGCGGTGATCGACATGGCACTGCGAAGACTCGATATCGAGCCGATGAGCCGCGACGATGCGCTGGAAATGCAGGGCACGGGCTGGGAGGGCAACCTCGACGAGCTGCGCTCCGACCCCACCCATCTGGACCGTGCTGCTCGCTGACACGTCCGCCTGGATCGAGTACCTGCGCGCCACGGGCAGCGTTTGCCACGAACGCCTGAGGGTCGCGATCGAGCACGGAGACCCGATCGCGACCATGGGCACCGTGCTGATGGAGGTGCTGGCCGGAGCTGCCGACGAGCGTCACGCGACCCAACTCACACGACTGCTCTCCAGCTGCGCGACCTACGTTCCGCTGGAGGAGCCGAACGACCATGAAGCGGCCGCCGCGCTCTACCGAGCCGGCCGGACCGGCGGGGTGACTGTACGCCGCTCCGCCGATTGCCTGATCGCGGCCGTGGCCATCCGGGTCCGAGCCACGGTCCTGCACCGCGACGCGGACTTCGACGCGATAGCCCAGAACAGCCCGCTGGCGGTCACGAGCGGATGACCGAGCCCCGCGTGACCTTCCTGCGCGGCCACGAGTCGGTGAACGTGGCCGGCGAGTCTCACTACCAGGACGCCCTGCGGGCGATCAGCGGCCAGGGCGAGATACGCCACGACACCGAGGCCCGCCTGATCCCCGAGCCCGACAACCCCCACGACGCCAACGCCGTGCGTGTGGAGATCGACGGCGCGAAGGTCGGCTACCTGCCGCGGGACCTGGCGCCGCAATGGGCACCACCGTTGGCCGAGCTGGCGAGCCGGCGGCGGATCGGCGCCTGCGAGGCCACCGTGGTCGGACCGGCGGACGGCACTCTGGGGGTGTTCCTACGCCTGCCCGATCCGACAGAGGCCCGACGCATCGATGATGTGGCGCGTCGGCTCTAAGGCCTACCTATGGCCGGAGACAGGCCCCGCGGCAGGAAGGCCGAGCCCGCGGGCCCTAAACGTCAGACCAGCTCGAGAAACACCATCTCGGCCGCGTCCGAGCGACGCGGCCCGAGCTTGAGGATGCGCGTGTACCCGCCGGGGCGCTCGGCGTACCGCGGCGCGATCTCCTCGAACAGCTTGTAGACGATGAACTTGTCCTGACCCAGGCGCGACATCGCCTGCCGCCGGGCGTGCTGGTCGCCCCGCTTGGCCAGGGTGATCAGCCGCTCCAGCTCGGGCTTGACCGCCTTGGCCTTGGCCTGGGTGGTCTGGATCCGCTCGTGGTCGATGACCTCCCGCGAGAGGTTCATCATCAGCGCCTTGCGGTGCGCCGAGTCGCGGCTGAGCTTGCCTTTCTGCTTTCCGTGGCGCATAGAGGATCCGGATTCTAGGCCCGCAGGGACAGCCCGCGCGCCTCGAGGGTCTCCTTGACCTCTTCGATCGACTTGCGGCCGAAGTTGGGGATCGCGTTGAGCTCGGAGTCGCTCTTCTGCACCAGCTCACCGACGGTCTGGACGCCGGCCCGCTTGAGGCAGTTGTAGGAGCGCACTCCCAGCTCGAGCTCCTCGATCAGGATGTCGTCCATGCCGTCGGCGCCACTGCCGCCGATCGGACCGCCGGCGCCGATCGAGGACAGCTCACCGGCGATCGAGCCGACGCCGGCGTTGACCAGGGCCGCGCCGGCCTCGCGCAGCGACTCCACCCGCTCGGGCTCGCTGAAGATGGCGAGGTACTTGATCAGGATCTCGGCGGCCTCGCGCAGTGCGGCATGGGGATCCACCGAGCCGTCGGTCTCGATGTCCAGGGTCAGCTTGTCGTAGTCGGTGCGCTGACCGACACGCGCGGACTCCACCTCGTAGGCGACCCGGCGGACCGGCGAGAAGATCGAGTCGATCGGGATCACGCCGATCGGCTGGTCGTCGGTCTTGTTGTCCTCGGCGGGCGAGTAGCCCCGGCCATGGCCGATCGTCAGGTAGATCTCGAGCTTGGTCTTCTTCTCGAGCGTGGCGATGTGGGTGTCGGGGTTGAGGACCTCGACCCCCGACGGCAGGTCGATATCGCCGGCCGTGATCTCGCCCGGACCGGTGACCACCAGCGGCGCCTCGATCTCCGCCGCCTCGGAATGCATGCGGCAGACGATCTCCTTGAGGTTGAGGACGATGTCGGTCACGTCCTCCTTGACCCCGTTGATGGTCGAGAACTCGTGGGCCACGCCCTCTATCCGGACGCTGGTGACGGCGGCGCCCTGCAGCGAGGACAGCAGCACGCGGCGAAGCGAGTTGCCGAACGTGTAGCCGAAGCCGCGGTCCAGCGGCTCGATGGTGAACTCCCCGCGGTTGTCCTTGATGTCCTCGGCGGAGATCTGTGGGGTCTGAAACTCGATCATGTCTGTCCTTCGCGTTGATGCGCGCACAGCCGCCACGGGCGGCCGACGCGTCTTGGACTACTTACTTGGAGTACAGCTCGACGATGAGCTGCTCCTGCACCGGCGCGGCGATCTCGCCACGCTCGGGGTGACGGAGCACCTTGGCGGTCAGGCCGTCGTGATCGGCCTGCAACCAGGCCGGGACCACCGAGACGAGCTCTGTGGCCTCGCGGATCTTGGGGTCCGCCGGGGATCCGGGCTTCATCGTGATCACGTCGTCGAAGCGCACCTGATAGCTCGGTATGTCCAACCGGCGGCCGTTCACGTGCCAGTGGCCGTGGCGGATGAACTGGCGGGCCTGGCGACGCGAGGCGGCGAAGCCCAGCCGCACGAGCACGTTGTCCAGGCGCGTCTCCAACAGGCGCAGCAGGTTCTCGCCGGTGACCCCCGGCTGGCTGGAGGCTCGCTCGTAGTAGGTGGCGAACTGCCTCTCGAGCACCCCGTAGTAGCGGCGTGCCTTCTGCTTCTCGCGCAGCTGGACGCGGTACTCGGATTGGCGCGAGCGCCCGCGCCCGTGGTCTCCGGGCGGGTAGTTGCGCCGCTCGATGCCGCACTTGTCGGTCAGGCAGCGCTCGCCCTTGAGGTAGAGCTTCTCGCCCTCGCGGCGGCACTGCTTGCACTGGGAGCCGGTGTCGCGGGCCACTCAGACCCTCCTCCGCTTGCGCAGGCGGCAGCCGTTGTGGGCCTGCGGGGTCATGTCGCGGATCCCGGTGACCTCGAGGCCGGCGGCCTGGAGCGACCGGATGGCGGTGTCGCGGCCCGATCCCGGCCCCTTGACGAACACCTCGACCCGCTCGAGCCCCTGCTCCATGCCCTTCTTGGCCGCCGCATCGGCCGTCACCTGGGCGGCGAAAGGCGTCGACTTGCGTGAGCCCTTGAAACCGGCTCCGCCGGCGGACTCCCACGCGATCACGTTGCCCTCACGGTCGGTGAGGGACACGATCGTGTTGTTGAAGCTGGTCTTGATGTGCGCCTGGCCGAGGGGGATGTTCTTGCGCGGCTTGCGCCGACCGCCGCGGGGGCGTGCTGGACGCTGCTGGGCCATCAGCGCGAGCGGATGGCGTCGAACGGCATCACTTGGAGACCTTCTTCTTGCCGGCGACCGACATGCGCTTGGGGCCCTTGCGGGTGCGCCCGTTGGTCTTGGTGCGCTGTCCGTTGACGGGCAGGCCGCGCCGGTGGCGCAGGCCGCGGTAGGCCCCGATCTCCATCAGGCGCTTGGTGTTGGTGGAGCGCTCGCGGCGCAGGTCACCCTCGACGGTGAGCTCGCTGTCGATCGCGTCACGGAGCTTGAGCACCTCGTCGTCGGTCAGGTCCTTGACGTAGGTGTCCGGGCTCACGCCGGCGCTTCCAAGGACCTTGCGGGCCTGGGAGCGGCCGATGCCGAAGATGTAGGTGAGTCCGATCTCGACCCTCTTGTTGAGAGGGATGTTGATGCCGGAGATTCGTGCCAATTTCTACCCCTGCTTTTGCTTGTGCCGTGGATTGGGGCAGATCACGAGAACCGCGCCGTTGCGCCGGATGACCTTGCACTTCTCGCACATGGGCTTGACCGAAGCTCGGACTTTCATCCGTGAACTACCTTCCTTATAGAGAGAACCAGCGCGATGCCCAGGAGACGGCAAAACGCCGACCGAGAAAGTTAGCAGCTGGACCTTGCTCAGGCGCGCGCGGCAGCCGTGTCGCCCAGCTGCGCTGCGGCGCCGTCCTCCTCGTGCCAGGGGGTCAGTATGCGAGGCCCGTCGGCCGTCACCGCCACCGTGTGCTCGAAGTGGGCGGCCAGGGACCCGTCCTCGGAGTACACGGCCCAGCCGTCGTTGCCCATCCGGACATCGGGGCGGCCGGCATTCACCATCGGCTCGATGGCCAGCACCATGCCCTCCTCGAGCTCGGGCCCGGTGCCGGGCCTGCCGTGGTTGGGGATCTGGGGGTCCTCGTGCATGTCACGGCCGACGCCATGGCCCACCAGCGAGCGGATGACCGAGAAGCCGTCGGCCTCGACGCGGGCCTGGATGGCATGCGACACGTCTCCGAGCCGGTTACCCGGGCGGGCCTGCTCGAGGCCCTCGAACAGGGAGGCGCGGGTGGTGGCCAGCAGAGCCCGCGCCACCGACGAGACCTGTCCGATCGGCAGGGTCACCGCGGCGTCGGAGACCCAGCCGTCGAGCACCACGCCGATGTCCACGCACAGGACGTCGCCGCGCGCGAGCCCGTAATCCCCGGGGATGCCGTGCACCACCATCGAGTTGGGCGAGGCGCAGATCGAGCCGGCAAAGCCACGATATCCCTTGAAGGCGGGCACTGCCCCCTGCGATCGGATGTAGCGCTCGGCCGCGTGGTCGAGCTCCTTGGTGGTCACGCCCGGTCGGGCCTTGCCGCGCAGCAGCCGGTGACAGCGCGCCAGGATCCGCCCGGAGGCCTCGATCGCCTCGACCTCCTGCGGGCTCTTGCGGATGATGGCCACCGGTCGCTACATCTCCTCTTCGAGGCGAAGCGTGGCGAGGGTCGCCCGGATGTGGTCGTTCACCTCGTCGGGGGAGCGGGTGCCGTCGAAGCGGCGCAGCAATCCCTGATCCTCGTACAGGTCCACGAGCGGCTTGGTCTGCTCGTGGAAGACCTTCAGGCGGTGGCGGACGGTCTCCTCCCTGTCGTCGTCGCGCTGGACCAGCTTGGTGCCGTCCACGTCGTCGAACTCCCCGTTCTTGGGTGGGTCGAACTCCAGGTGATAGGTGCGACCCGTGCCGGGATTGACCCGCCGACCCGACAGGCGCTTGATCACCACATCGTCGGGGGCCTCTATGGAGAGCACGGCGGTCAGCCGGCGGCCCACGCCATCCAGGGCCTTGTGCAGCTCCTCGGCCTGGCCGAGGGTGCGCGGGAAGCCGTCCAGCAGGAACCCGTCACGGGCCTCGGCGGAGTCGATGCGCTCGGCGATCACCCCGGTGATCACCTCGTCGGGCACCAGATCCCCCCTGTCCATGTACTCCTTGGCCGTCTGGCCGAGCTCGGTGCCTTCGGCGACCGCGGCGCGCAGGATGTCCCCGGTGGCGTAGTAGGGAAGGTCGAAGTCCTCGACCAGCCGCTCGGCCTGTGTGCCCTTGCCGGCGCCGGGGGGGCCGAGGAGGATGAGGTTGAGCTGTCTCAAGGGGCCGGTAAGCGTACCGATCCCCGCGCCGCTCAGCAGGCGACGTGG
>JBBJOH010000080.1:0-6002 GCA_037720995.1 Thermoleophilaceae bacterium | reverse complement strand
AGTACATCCTCGAGGACATCCCCGTCGTGCTGGCCAAGGCCAACCAGGCGCTGGCCACCCTGGACAAGTACCGCACCCGCCTGGACCAGGTGACCACCCGCCTGACCGCGCTCGAGTTCGAGGGCGGCGTCACCCTGCACGACGCGCTCACGGTGCTTCAGCGGGGCGAGCTGGTGACCCGGATGGCGGTGGAGATCGAGCGCTTCATCGTTGAGCTCGGCGCCGAGGGCCGCCTGATCGAGATGCAGCTCGAGGAGACGCTGGTCGGGGTGGCCGCCGAGAAGGCCGCGCTGGTGCACGACTACCTCGTCGAGCCCAGCGAGGATAGCTTCGCCGGCGTGCTCGACTCGCTTGCACGGCTGCCCCACCAGGACCTCCTGGACTTCGGGCGCCTGGCCGAGATGCTCGGCTATGACCGCAAGCTCAACACCCTCGACCATGCCGTCTCACCGCGGGGCCACCGGATCCTCGGTCGCATCCCGCGGCTGCCCAAGCTCGTGGTCGGCGGCATCGTGCGCGAGTTCGGTGGGCTGGACGACATCTTGGCCGCATCCAACGGAGAGCTGGAAGCCGTCGAGGCCGTCGGCGACATGCGCGCCAAGGACATTCGAGAGGGTCTCCGCAGGCTGCAGGAGATCAACCTCGTGGACCGGTATCTGCAAACCTGAACACGCAGCCGGGGGCACGACGCACCCCGGCTCTTCACTAGGAGGACGACATTTCCGAGACGGCGATTGAGCAAGAGATCGAGGATCTCGCGATCACGCGGGAGATCCCGCACATCGAGTACGAGATCGGTGACCATGTGGTCTACCCCCACCACGGGGCGGGCAAGGTCCTCAAGAAGGAGCAGAAGGAGGTCCTCGGTGAGAAGCGCCAGTACCTCACCATTCAGATCCTCCACAACGACATGACGGTGATGGTTCCCTGCGAGAACGCCGGCCGCGCAGGCCTGCGGCGTGTGATCGGCGAGGAGGCCGTCAACCGCGTCCTGGGCGTGCTGCGCGACGACGTGTCAGAGATGCCCAAGAACTGGAACCGGCGCTTCAAGCACAACCGGGAGAAGATCAAGACCGGGGACGTGTACGAGCTGGCCGAGGTGGTCCGCAACCTCGCCATCCGCGAGTCCGAGAAGGGGCTCTCCACGGGTGAGAAGCAGATGTACACCCGCTCGAAGAAGATCCTGGCCTCCGAGCTGATGTACGCGCTCGAGATGGAGGAGGACGACGCCGAGGATCATCTCGACTCGATCATCGAGGACGCCCACAGCGGCCGGGCGGCTGCAGCGGCCACGGCGTAGAGATGCCGAAGCCGGACGGGACGTCCATGTCCCGTCCGGAACGAGTGCCCAAGCCGGACGGGAGGTCGGGGTCCCGTCCGGAGACCAAGGGCGGCCCGGTCGTGGGAATAGTCCCCGCGGGCGGGAGCGGCGAGCGCCTGGGCGCCCGGCGGCCCAAGGCGTTCGTCGTCCTGGCGGGCCGCCCGATGCTCGAGTGGAGCCTGGATGTGCTCGCCGAGGCGTGCGACCGGGTCGTGGTGGCCGTGCCCGAGGGCGACGCGGACGGCCCCGATCGCGTGGCCGGAGGCCTGTCGCGGTCGGAGTCGGTTCGTAACGCGGTGGCCGCGGCGCCCGAGGCCTCGGTGTTCGTCGTCCACGACGCTGCTCGTCCTCTGGTCACCTTGGAGTTGGTGCAGCGCTGCGTGGATGCACTCGGGGGTGGGTTGCACGGTGCGATCGCCGCGGCGCCCGTGACCGACACGATCAAGCAGGCCGAGCCCTCGGGGCGCGTGGTCGGCACGCTGCACCGTGGCTCCCTGTGGGCCGCTCAGACTCCCCAGGTCTTCCAGGCCGATAGCCTGCGCCGCGCCCTGAGGGCCGATGCCGGGACGCTCGCCGCGGCGAGCGACGATGCGTCGCTGGTGGAGGCCGCCGGCGGCGGCGTGGAGGTGGTCGAGTCGCGGGTGGAGAACTTCAAGGTGACGACACGGCTGGACCTGCGCATGGCCGAAGCCGTCCTCGCAGAGCGATGCTGACCGACTATCACGTACACCTGCGTCCCGACGATCGCGAGGCCACGGCCGCGCGCTACTTCACCCCCGAGAACGCGGAGCGCTACCGCGCCGCCGCAGCCGAGCGGGGCATCGCGGAGCTCGGGGTGTCCGAGCACGTGCACCGCTTCACCGCCGGCCTGGGCGTCTGGCAGCACCCGTGGTGGAAGGCAAACGCCACCGACGACATCGACGAGTACTGCGCCTTCGTGCGCGAGACCGACCTCAAGCTGGGGATCGAGGCCGACCTGGTGCCCGGTCGCGAAGAGCAGATGGCCGCCCTGCTCGACGCCCGCGAGTGGGACTACGTGGTGGGCTCGGTCCACTTCCTGTCCGACGATGCCGTGGACATGCGCGACTCGGAATGGGACATCTGGGAGTCGCACGATCCCGACGAGGTATGGACGCGCTACTTCGAGGCGCTGGGCGACGCCGCGGCCTCGGGGCTGTTCGACATCCTGGCCCATCCCGACCTCGTCAAGGTGTGGGGTCGCTCGGCCCCCCTGCCAGAGGGCGCCCTCCGCCGCTACTACGAGCTGGCCCTCCCCGGGATCGAGCAGGCCGACCTGGCCATCGAAGTGTCCACCGCGGGACTGCGCAAGCCCGTCGGGGAGATCTATCCCGCGCCGGAGTTCCTGCGCATGTGCCTGGACCTGGGCAAGCCGGTCGCCCTGTCCAGCGACGCCCACGTTCCCGGGGATCTCGGGCACGGGTACGAGGAGGCCGTGGACCTCCTGCGCGGGCTGGGCGTGACCGAGATCGCCGTTTTCGATAACCGGCGGCGCAGGCTCGAGCCCCTGGGATGACCACGCGCACCGGCATCGGCTATGACTCGCACCGGCTGGAGGCCGGGCTCAAGCTCGTCCTCGGCGGCGTGGAGGTGCCGGGCGCGGCGTGCGGCCTGAGCGGCCACTCCGACGCCGACGTGCTCACCCACGCCGCGATCGACGCTCTGCTCGGCGCCGCCGGCATGGGGGACATCGGCCAGCACTTCCCCGATACCGAGGAGCGCTGGCGCGATGCCGATTCGATCGTGTTGCTGGAGGAGGTGGCACGAATGCTGCGCCGCGCCGGCGTCGTGCCCGTGCACGTGGACGCCAGCGTGATCGCCGAGGCCCCGAAGCTCTCTCCCCACCGGGGTGCGATGCGCGACCGGCTTGCCGCGGCGCTGGGCGTGGACGCCGCGGCGATCAGCGTCAAGTTCACCACGAACGAGGGCATGGGCTTCGTCGGTCGCGGCGAGGGAATGGCGGCGATGGCGGTGGCCACGATGGAGGATGATGGTCCGGGCGCTCGCGCCCCTGGACTCCGCCGCGCCCCCGTCGACTGATGCGCCGCATCCGCATCCACGACTCGCTCTCAGGTGAGGTCCGACCGCTGGAGCCGCGCGAGCCGGGGAAGGTGGGAATCTACGTCTGCGGACCCACCGTGTACGGGCGGGTGCACGTGGGCAACGCGCGCCCCTTCGTGGTCTTTGCCCTGCTCAAGCGCTTCCTCGAGCACGAGGGCGAGGAGGTCACGCTGGTCGAGAACGTCACCGACGTGAACGACAAGATCTACGCCGCCGCCCGGGCCGCGGGCGTGGCCAGCACGCGGCTCGCCGCCCAGATGACCGAGCACTACGTGGCCGACACCTCGCGCCTCGAGCTGGGCCGTCCCGACCACGAGCCGCGGGCGGCGGCCACCATCGAGCCGATCGTCGACCTGATCGCCGAGCTGATCGACGGCGGCCACGCCTACGAGGCCGGCGGGGACGTCTACTTCCGGGTGGACTCCTTCCCCGGGTACGGCAAGCTGTCCAACCGGCCTGCGCCGGAGATGCGCCAGGGCGAGGGCGACGACGCCGCCGAGCTCAAGCAGGCCCCACGTGACTTTGCCCTGTGGAAGGCGCACAAGGAGGGCGAGGACACCTCGTGGCCCGCGCCGTGGGGGCCGGGCCGGCCCGGCTGGCACATCGAGTGCTCCGCAATGGCCGAGGAGCTCCTGGGTACAGACTTCGAGATCCACGGGGGCGGCTCGGATCTGGTCTTCCCCCACCACGAGAACGAGATCGCCCAGACCGAGGCCGCGCGGGGCAAGCCGCTGGCCCGGATCTGGATGCACAACGGCATGGTCCGGATGGGCGAGGAGAAGATGGCCAAGTCGGTGGGCAACATCCACCTGCTGCACGCCGCCCTGGACGAGTTCGGCCGCGACGCGCTGGTCGCCTACTTCACCTCGGGCCACTACCGCCAGCCGATCGGCTACTCGGCGGACGCGCTGGCCGAGGCCGCGCGGTCGGTGGATCGGCTGCGCGAGCTGGGCCGGCGCCTGGACCCCGGCGCGGCAGCTCCCGAGGCGCTCGAGCCCTACGCCGAGCGGTTCTTCGACCACCTGGCCGACGACTTCAATACTCCCGCGGCGCGGTCCGCGCTGTTCGAGTGGGTCGCCGAGGCCAACCGGCGCCTGGACGCCGGAGGGCGGATGGGTCCGGGACGCCTGGACGAGATGCTGCACGCCCTCGGCCTGGAGAACCTGCTCGAGCCCGAGCCGGGCGAGACGCCGGACGCCGGTGCCGAGCGGCTGCTCGCGCAGCGCGAGCGCGCCCGCGCCGACCGCGACTACGCGCGGGCGGACCAGCTGCGCGACGAGCTGGCCGACCGGGGCTGGGTGGTGCGCGACACGCCGGAGGGCGCAGTGCTCGTGCGCGCGACTTGATCATCTATGGCCGCAACCCGGTGCGCGAGGCGCTGAGGGGGCGGCGAGAGGTGGAGCGCGTGTGGGCCACGGAGAAGGCCTGCCGCTCCGAGGACTGGCTGGGCGGCGCCCCGGCCGTCCAGGCCGCCGACGCCGCCGAGATCGAGGAGCGCGCGGGGTCGCCCGAGCACCAGGGGGTCTGCGCGCAAGTGGGCCCTTATCCCTACGCGCGCGCGGATGGGCTCCTGGAGGACGACGATGCCCTGGTCGTCGTGCTCGACGAGGTCCAGGACCCCCACAACCTCGGGGCCGTCTGCCGGGTGGCCGAGGCAGTCGGCGCAGCGGGGGTCGTGATCCCGGAGCGCCGGTCGGCGGAGGTCACCGCGGCGGCGGCCAAGGCCTCGGCCGGTGCCGTCGAGCACCTGCCGGTGGCCCGGGTACGAAACGTGGCGGACTGGCTCGCCGCGGCCAAGGAGCGCGACGCCTGGGTCTACGGCGCCGCGGCGGGCCCGGATTCGGTGCCCTACGGCCAGCCGGACTACCGCGGGCGGGTGGTCGTGGCGATGGGCTCGGAGGGAAGGGGCCTGCGACCCCGCGTGGCGGCCACGTGCGATCAGCTCGTCGCTCTGCCCCAGCGCGGGAAGGTCGAATCGCTGAACGTGAGCACGGCCGCGGCGGCGCTCTTGTACGGAATCTTGCAGTTTCGCGCCTCGCCGCTTGACAGGGGGGCGTGACTGCCAGATACTCGCGCCACATAAGGCTGGAGTGGAGGTTGAGACCAACGGTCGACACCCATCCACCCGGCGTGATCGCGGCGCCAGGGGAGGTAACGCGTCACTGAGCTTTCAAGGGCTCCCGTAGCCGGTTCTGCGTCGTCAGAGCGCTGGCTGGAGGGACGTCCGGAGGGAGCATCGTGGCCGGACTCACCCGTGCAGCAACCGTAGGCACCCCCATAGGCCCATCTAGGCCTCAAGCTCAGCTAGAGCTGGAAGATACATACCTGATCGCCCTCGCCAAGCAGGGGCGCCCCGACGCATACAACCGGATCCTGAAGCGCTACCACGGCTTCGTCCGGCTCAAGGCGAGCTCGTACTTCCTGATCGGCGGCGACGCCGACGACCTGATCCAAGAGGGCCTGGTCGGGCTCTACAAGGCCATCCGCGACTACCGCTCGGACCGCGAGTCGAGCTTCCGCAACTTCGCTGAGCTGTGCATCACCCGCCAGATCATCACCGCGGTGAAGACCTCGACCCGCAACAAGCACACGCCGCTGAACG
>JBBJOH010000079.1:0-6019 GCA_037720995.1 Thermoleophilaceae bacterium | reverse complement strand
GCGTGGCCGAGGGAGCGCCGGGGGCCGCGCTCGATCCCGAGCGCGCGGAGCGGCTCGCGGCCGGCGCCCCTGCGCGCGATACCCGGCGCTTGCGCGTCGCTGCCGAGCGGTGTGAGGACGTGCGGATGGCGCTGGCGGTGAACGTCAGCGAAGACCTGGCGTTGGAGGCGCTGGGCTACCGGCTGGGGCATCTCCTCGGCTCGAGATCCTGATGCCGCCGAAATCGGGGGTATCGTCTCGTCCAATGGAGTCACCACAGCTGCGCCCAATTGGCATCGGGGAGATCCTCGACGTCGGCTTCAAGATCTATACGCGCAACGCCCTGACGCTGCTGAAGATCGGCCTCGTGGTGGTGGTGCCGATCCAGATCCTGGCCGGCCTGGTGCTCCTCGGCACGGTCGACGATCCGGGCCTGGTCGGCTTCTCCCCGGAGCTGGGCGACGCCAGCGACTCGGAGGTGGCCGGGGCCGTGGCGGGGAACGTGATCTCGACGCTCCTCGGTGCGGCGGCCGTGCTGCTCGTCACGGTCGGCTGCGTCAAGGCGGTGGGAGACGCCTACCTCGGCAAGCAGCCCGACTGGCGCGAGTCGCTGGCCTTCGCCCGGGGGCGGTTCGGCGCGGTGCTGTGGCTCACCGTGCTCACGGGCTTGCTGCTGATCCTGACCTTGGCGCCGATCCTGACGTTTCCCGTGACCATCTGGCTGTACGTGGCCTGGTCGGTGGCCTACCCGGTGCTGCTGCTGGAGGGGGTGCGCGGCCGCAAGGCGCTCGGCCGCTCCTTCCGGCTGGTGCGCCGGCGCTGGTGGCCAACGTTCGCGACCCTGCTCGTGGCCTCCGTGCTCGCCGCCATCGTCGGCTTCGTGGTGGGCGTCCCGCTGGGGATCGCGTTGATCTTCGCCCAGGACAGCGTGCTCGCGGCCGTGCTCGTAACGACCGTGATCGGCGCCATCTCGGGGGTGGTGGCCACGCCGTTCCAGGCGGCGGTCACGACGCTCATCTACTTCGACCTGCGGGTGCGCAAGGAGGGGCTGGACATGCAGCTGCTGGCGCAGGACATCGGGGCGCCGGTGCCCGAGGGTTTCCAGCTCGGCCAGGAGCCTCCGCCGCCGGCCACCCCCGTGCCGGGCCCCGAGGCGCCCCCGCCCCCGCCAGGGTCCCCTCAGCCTTCGGCGGGGGCACCGTAGGACCCCCGCCGGTCCTGGCGACGCTGCCCGCCCTGTTCCTGCCCGCGCTGTTCCCGGCAGCGGGGGCGGCCGGCCCCACCGCCGACGAGGCGCGCGAGCAGTCACGCCGCATCCTCGGCGAGGACCGCTTCCACGAGCCCTCGATCCCGCGGCCGCTGCGCGGCCCGCTGGAATGGATAGGCGAGCTGCTGGCCCCGCCGGTGCAGTGGGTGGCCGATCGGGCCTCGGCGATCACAGATCTCCTCCCCGGCGGCAAGCCCGTAGGCCTCGGGGTGCTGGCTGCGCTGGTGCTCGCCGCGGCGGCCGCGCTCGCTGGGCGCACCCTGCGGCTGCGGGCCGGGCGCCGCGAGCACGCGCTGGCCGGCGAGCGGGCGCGTGCCCGTGGGCCAGACCCCGGCGAGCTGGAGCGGGCCGCGGTGCGGGCCGAGGCAGGCGACGACCTCGATCTCGCCGTACGGCTGCGGTTCCGCGCCGGCCTGCTGCGGCTCGCCGAGGGTGGCGAGATCGACGTGCGCGACTCGCTGACGACGGGGACGATCGCCCGGCGCTTGGACTCGGATGAGTTCGACCGCCTGGCGAGCGGCTTCGAGGCCGTGGCCTACGGGGGTCGCGCCGCGCGGGCGGAGGACGTGGGGGCCCAGCGCGACGGCTGGCCGCGGCTGCTGGAGACGATGAGCGGGTGAGCTCGCCCCCGATCTCCCCGCGCTCACAGTGGACGCGGATCGGCGTTGCGGGGCTGGCGGCGATCGTGGCGGTCAACCTCGTGCTGCTCATTCTCGACGCGGTGCTCCCGGGTCCGAGTGGGCCCGCCTCGTCGTCCTACGCCACCTCGCCGCACGGACTGGCCGCCCTCGCCGGCCTGCTGGAGCGCTCCGGGCACCCCGTGAAGCGGCTGCGGGATCTCCCCGGCCGCGCGACGCTGGATCCGCGCGCCACGGCGGTGGTGCTCGAGCCCGACTTCCTGCGCGTAGACGAGGCGCGCGCGCTGCGGCGGTTCGTGGCCGGCGGCGGGCGCCTCGTGGCGGGCGGGCGCGACCCCGGGCCGTGGCTCGAGGCGCTGGCGGGACGGGATCCGAAGTGGAAGGCCGGCGGGCCACGCGGGTGGCGGGCGCGATCGCCGTCGCCCTCGGTGCCCGGGCTCGAGCGGGTCCGCAGCGCCGGCAGGGGCGCCTGGCAATCCGCCGGCGACGCCGCCGAGACGGTGGTGGCGCCCGGCGGCGGATCGCTGCTGCTGTCCTCGCGCGTCGGGCGCGGGCAGCTGCTGCTGCTGGCCGACGCCTCGCCGTTGCAGAACGGCCTGCTGGACCAGGCGGACAACGCCGCCCTCGGGCTGAGCCTCGCTGGGCCGGCCGGGCGCCCGGTGCAGTTCGTCGAGGGGGTGCACGGCTACGGCAACACGCGCGGGTTCGCGGCGCTGCCGCTGGGGTGGCGCGTCGCGGTGATCGGGCTCGGCCTCGCGGGACTGCTGCTCGTGGCCGCCCGCTCGCGCCGGCTCGGCCCACCGGACCCGCAGCCACCCCCGCCGGCGCCACCGCGGCGTGCCTACGTGGAAGCGCTCGCCGCTGGCCGGGCGCGCACGCACGATCCGGCGACCGCCGCGGCTCCCGTGCAGGAGGCCGCCCGGGCGCGGCTGCGGGCTCGCTACCACCTCGACGACGGCGCCTCGCCCGACGAGCTCGAGCGGGCCGCCGAGCGCGCGGGGCTGGCGCCCGACGAGGCGCGGGCAGTGACCCGCGAGGCGACCGGCAATGCCGATCTGGTGACCGCGGGACGCTCGCTGGCACGGCTGGCCGAGCGCGAACCGCGATGATCGGCCGAGCTGTCGAGAGAGGAGCGCCATGAAGGAGCTGCACGAGCAGGTCGAGGCGGAGGTCGGGAAGGTGGTCGTCGGCCAGCGCGACGCGCTCGAGGCGATGCTGATCGCCGTGGCGTTGAACGGCCACGTGTTGCTGGAGGGCGTGCCGGGCGTCGCGAAGACTCTGATGGCCAACGCCGCGGCGCGGGCGCTGGGCGTGGACTTCCGCCGGATCCAGTTCACGCCCGACCTGCTGCCCTCGGACGTGACCGGCACGGTGACGCTGCGAGGCGGCGACCTGGGCTTTCGCGCCGGCCCCGTGTTCGCCAACGTGGTGCTGGCCGACGAGGTCAACCGCACCCCGCCCAAGACCCAGGCCGCGCTGCTGGAGGCGATGCAGGAGGGCCAGGTGACCGTGGACGGCGAGCCGCACCCCCTCCCGGACCCCTTCCTCGTCATGGCCACCCAGAACCCGATCGAGTACGAGGGCACCTACCCGCTTCCGGAGGCCCAGCTGGACCGCTTCTTGATGAAGATCGACGTGGGCTACCCGGGCGAGGAGGACGAGCTGCGGATGCTCGGGTTGGGCCGACGTGGGCTCGAGCCCGCCACGCTCGACGATGTCCGCCCGGTGGCCGACGCCGAGCGTCTGCGGCGGCTGCGCGCCCAGGTGGACGAGACTCGCGTGACCGACGAGGTCGCGCGGTACACGGTGGGCGTCGTGCGCGCCACCCGCGAGCTGCCGAGCGCGAGCCTGGGCGCCAGCCCGCGCGCCGCCGTGCACCTGCTCGGCGCGGCGCGCGCCGCAGCCCGGCTCGCCGGGCGGGACTTCGTGACGCCCGACGACGTGGCGCGCATGGCCCCCGACGTGCTGCGCCACCGCGTGATGTTGACCCCCGAGGCCGAGCTCGAGCGCCAGCGCCCCGCGGACGCGGTGGCCGCGGCGCTTGACACCGTGCCCGTGCCGCGATGAGGCTCGCCGGGCCGGTGCCCGGCCCCACCCCGCGCGCCGCGCTGCTGCTGGGCGCGGTGGCGCTGACCGCGATCGTGCTTCCGGTGGCGGTGAGCGCGCTGGCCCGTCCGGGCGCGGCGCGAGGTGTCCGTCCCGCTCGCCCGCGGCGTGCCCGTCCGGCTGACGGCGGGCGTGGAGGCCCCGCACGCGGGCCGGGTCACGGTCCGCCAGGCCGCGCCGGCGGGCATCCACGTGGAGCCGCGAGAGGCGCCCTGGGGCCTCGAGTCCACGCTGGTGGCGCTGCAGCGGGGACGCCACGTGCTGCCCCCGCTCGCCGTGCGCCGCGAGGGTCCGCTGGGGCTGGCCGCTGTTCACAGCGCGGGCTCGGACGCGCAGGAGCTGAGCGTGTTCCCCGACCTCCCGGCCGCCCGCGGCGTGGCGCTCGCGGTCCAGAGCGGGCGCTTCCGCGACGAGGGCCACCGCTCGCGCGGTCCACTGGGCCTGGGCACGGAGTTCGAGTCGGTGCGTGACTACTCGCCCGACGACGACGTGCGGCAGGTCAACTGGCGCGCCACCGCCCGCCTGGGGCGGCCGATGAGCAATCAGTACCGCGTCGAGCAGGATCGCGACCTCGTCTTCCTGCTCGATGCCGGCCGGCTGATGTCCGGGCCGCTCTCAGACCGCACGCGCCTGGATGCGGCACTCGACGCGCTCTGCTCGGTGGGGCTCGTGGCCGATGCACTTGGGGATCGCTGTGGCGTGGTGGCCTTCGATGCCCGCGTGTTGCGCGAGCTGGCGCCGCGGCGTGCCGGCGGCGCGGCCGCGGTGCGCGCCCTCTTCGACCTCGAGCCCTCGGGCCAGGACAGCGACTACGAGGGGGCCTTCCAGCGCGTCGCCGCCCGCAAGCGGTCGCTGGTGCTCGTGCTCACCGACATCCTCGAGGAGACGGCGGCGCGGCCGCTGGCGGAGGCCGTGCCGGTGCTGGCGCGCCGCCACGTGGTGGTGGTGGCCAGCGCCGCCGACGACGACCTGGTGCGCACCGCCTACGGCCGGCCGCGCGGTCCCCGCGACGCGCACGCGCAGGCGGTCGCGCTCGACGTGCTGGACGGCCGGCAGCGGGTGAGCCGGTCGCTCGCCGGCGCGGGAGCGGACGTGCTCGAGGCGCCCGCCGGCGAACTCGGCGTGGCGTGCGTGCGCGCCTACCTCAGGGCGAAGTCCCGCGCGCGGCTGTAGGCAGCGTGCCGCGCGCGGCCGGCTCGCGCGCGGGCGCCCCCCGCCAGGCCAACAGTCCCCACCAGAGCCCGCCCAGCCCGAGCCCGATCGCCAGCGCGGCGCCCAGCCCGAGCCCGGTACCGGTCACGAAGCCCTCCACCAGCCCGGCGAGCACGATCCACGGCGCGGTGCCCAGCACCACCTCTATCGAGCGGTGCGCCTCGCTCGCGAGCGCCTGACCGCGAGGCCGGCTGCCGGGCTCCACCAGCGCCCACCCGATCCGCAGGCCGGCGGCGGCGCAGACCGCGATGCAGGTGAGCTCCAGCACCCCGTGCGGCACCACCAGCTCGGCGAACACGCTTCCGCGGCCGGCCTCGATCGAGATGCCGGCGATGGCGCCCAACAGCACGCCGTTGTAGATCAGTACGGCGGCGGTGCCCAGGCCCGCGAGCACGCCTCCCGCGAAGGCCAGGAACGTGACCTGCAGGTTGTTGGTGAAGATCTTGCTGGCGAACTCCGCCTGCTGGGCGGCGCCGAGCCCAACATCGCCGCTGCCCGCCCCCTCCCCCCGGAAATCGCCCGGCACGACGCCGATCGCCGCGCCGGGGTCATCGGCTCCCCAGAGTGCGCCCAGCAGCGCCGGCACGAGCAGCAGCAGCGCTGCCACGAGCAGCGGGACCGGTCGCTCGCGCACGCGCCGCCAGTAGCCCGTGAGCAGGAAGTGAGTGACGGTCTCTCGGCTCTCCGTGGTCTCTGCGTAGACGAGCGCACGCCCCCGGGCCACGAGCGTCTCCAGCCTGCTCACCACGGGATCGCCGGAGAAGCTCCGGCGCGCGAGGGCGAGGTCGGCGGCCGCCGCGCGATAGCGCCGCCCGAG
>JBBJOH010000078.1:0-6022 GCA_037720995.1 Thermoleophilaceae bacterium | reverse complement strand
GCGGCGAGCAGCGCGGCGCCCCAGGCGCCGGCCTTCTCGCCGAGTTGGGCGGCCACGATGGGGACGTCCTCACGGTGGCCGCTCCCCATCACCAGCTCGGAATACGCAGCACGGATCGGATCGAGCAACAAGTCGCCTGCTTCGGCGAGGCCGCCTCCGATCACCACGATCTCGCTGTCGAGGACGTTGACCAGGTTGGCGATGCCCAACGCCACCCACCAGGCGAAGCGGGCGATCACGGTCAACGCCTCCTGGTCCCCCTCGGCGGCGGCGGCGGTGACATGTTCGCCCCGCACCGACTCGGGGTCGCCCCCTGCGCGCGCCACCACCTGATGGGCCATGCCGGCCACGGCTGCTTCGCGAGCCAGCCAGCCGAGCCCGGAGCCGGAGGCATACCGTTCCCAGCACCCTCGGCGCCCACAGGGACACAAGGGGCCCGACGGGTCGACCACCATGTGGCCCGCTTCGCCGGCGAAGCCGTTGGCTCCCCGCAGCACCTCACCCTTCACCGTGACGCCGGCGCCGATGCCGGTGCCCAACGAGACCGTCACCGAGTGGTTCGCTCCCCTGGCTGCGCCCCGCTCGTGTTCGGCCCACGCTGCGCAGGTGGCGTCGTTGTCGACGACGACGGGTCGGCCGAGGCGTTCCCGCAGTACCCGGGCGAACGGAAGGCCGACCACGCCAGGGATGTTGGGCCCGTAGCGGAGGGTTCCCGAGCGGTCGACCAGCCCCGGCGCGCCCAGGCCGTACGCCACCACAGGTCCCCGGCCCGACTCCTCGGTACGGCGGGCCAGTTCGGTCGCGAGCGCCACGATTCCATCGACCACCGCGTCAGGGCCCGACGGCGTGGCGACCTTGTCGATCACCAGCGGATCGCCTTCGTTCGGATCGATCACCAGGCCGAGCAGCTTGGTGCCCCCCAGGTCGAAGCCGCAGACGAGGTCGGTCACCCGATCAGGCAGCGTGCACCCCGACGCGCGCCGGTCCGCGCCCGGCCGCCCAGGTGGCCATCGCCTCGCGGTCACTGATGACGACAACCTGGACGGCGCCGGCGATCTGGGCCAGGCGGTCCAACACCAGGGTCGCCTCGCGATCGTCGAGGGCACCGAAGGGATCGTCGAGCACCAGCGGCACCGATCCGCCTGGGCCGAGGCCGCGGACCTGGGCGAGCCGGTTGAGCAGCTGCCAGTCGATGTCGTCCACGAGCTGCGACCGGTCGACACCGGCGGCGGCGGTACGAGCGGCCTGCTGGACGGCCAAGCCCGCTTCCACGGCGTCCTCGGCGGAGGCCAGGGCGACCGCGACGGCCTGCTCGGACGCCACCAGGCCGGTCACCGCAGTCTCGGCTTCATCGAGCTGCTGTCGTGCCTCAGCGAGCTGATCGCCGGCGGGCAGGTGCTCGGCACCCGATGCAGCCTGGCTGACGGTGATGCGCGCGATGGCTTCTTCTTCGTTGAGGCGCGACCAGACGACGGCGGCCTCCGCCTCGGTCACCCGCCGGGCCGCGTTGACGATGCGGGTCTGGATGGCCGGTCCCAGGGCGGCCTCGGCCTCGGCGACGGCGGCGGCCGCCTTTGCCTCCGCGCTGGTGGCGTCGACCAGCGCCACCTCCAGCGCCTCGAGGTACGCCGAGGCGGCCTCGGCGTCGGCGAGGGCAGCGCGGGCCGATTCCACGTCGGCCCTGCGGATCTCTCGCGGGTCCGGCTGCGCCGCCTCGTCGATTCCTCTGACCACCGGCTCGGCCATCTCGGGGAGCTTGGGCAACTCGGGGGCCTCGGTCTCGCCCCGGTCGCGGGCGGCGCGCAGGTCGTCGATGGTCGTGTTCAGCGCGCCGATGGCCTTGGTGACGAGGTTGCGCTGTGCCTCGGCGGAGCGCTCGTCGGCGAGGTAGGCCTGGGCTTGCAGCACGAGCTCTTCGCGGGCGTACGGGGCGGGGCCCATGTTGATGCCCGCGTCGCGCAGCCGGCTGGCCAGCTCCTCGAGAGCGTCGTGATCGGCGCCGTCCGGCTCGCGCAGCGAGCGCAGCTCGTCCTCGGCTTCAGGTCCGGAGGGGTGGTGCCCGATGAGCTCGGCGACCCACGGGGCCACCGCTTCGCGGCGCTCGACGAGCTCCGCTTGGCGACGGGCGCGGTCCACTGCTCCAGGGAGCAGGGTCAGCTGTCGCTCGGCCTCGGCCAGGTTGACCCGGGCAGTTTCGAGGATGGCCCGGTTGGCCGGGCCCACGCCCTGCCCCGACGAGCTCAACAAGTAGTCGGCGTAGGTGGTGAAGCCCATCCGATCCAGCACCCGACGCTCGTCGGCACGGAGCTCCTCGAGCCGCTTCCTGGCCCGGCTGCCGCCGAAGCGGCTCTCGGCCCGGTCCTGACAGTCCAAGACTGCGGTATGGGCGGCCTCGACCTTCAGGATCTGCTCCGGGGAGAGCGTGGGCCGGTTGAACTCGGCCTCGGCCAGGGTCACGGTCTGCCGCACGGCCGCCACCCGATCCTCGGCCACCCGTTCCTCCTCCGAGACACCCTCCTCCAGCACATCGACCTGCTGGTGGAGGTCACGCCAGGTGTCGGCCAGAGCGGCGGCAGCGGCCATCGGCGGGGCCTCGGGGGAGGCGCCGAGTAGGTCATCGAGGGCCCAGGCCACCTCCTCGCTCCCGCCCTCGCCCATGGCCGACTCGAGGCGCGACAGCTCGTCGCGGCGCCGCTCGAGGTCGGTCAGGCGGCGGTTCAGCGGGTGGTCGCCGATGTCACCGTCGGCCTGGGCCGCGCTCTCAGCAGCCTCCAGCTGGGCCCGGGCCGAGGCCACGTGAGCGGCCTGGCCGTTGGGAGCTGCGCCGGAGCGGGTCTGCTCGACGGCCGCGGCAGCCTGGGTGGCGGCGGTCATGGCGTCTCGGCGCTGGTCCTGGGCGATGTCGAGGCGGTTCCGGAGGCTGCTGCGCTCGGTGACCACGGCCTGTCTGCTCTCGACTGCCCAGGCCAGATCCTCCTCGTTGCCGATCCGCTCGTCGCGGGCCGCCCGCAGCTCCAGCTCCAGCTTGCTGTGGTCGGTCTTCCATGCTGCGATCCGGTCACGGGCGTCGTCCTCGCCACGAGCGGACCCGTCGAGGGCACGGGCGGCGGCGTCGCGTTCTTCGACTGCGGCAGCGAGGGCGACCCGATGTTCGTGGAGCTGGCGGATCAGGTCGTCCCGGGTACGAACGGCGTCCAGCACGGCATGGTCAGCCTTGACCCCTGCGGGATCGAACCCGGGCAGGTCAGCTGCGGTCACCACGGCCTCGACCTCGTGGTGGAATCCGACGAGCGCGAGGGACTGGTCGTCGAGGTCGAAGCGGATGCCGTGGGCCTCGATCTCTCCGACTGCGGCGAGACCCTGTCCGCCGGCCAGGCGGCTCAGGACCTCGACCAACCATGCTCGCCTGGTGGGGTCGAGGTTGCGCACGAGCGTGATCTGCGGATGGAGTTCGATGGGCGAAGCTGCGCGCGCTTCTTCGCGCACATGGAGGACCTTCATCGCACCTCAGTTCGAGTGCTCCTCGGGCGGCGGGATGGCCGGGTGGGGAGTGAAGAAAACCTACCCGATGGTCGCGTCCGGGCCCGTTGTCCACAACGCACGGTGTTTCCCTAAGGACTCGGTGTCACCGAACGGCTCGACGAGTTGGGCGGGTCATGGCCTACGAGACCGGGATGCGCTGCACCGGCGGGTCGTCGTCGTCATCGTCGCCGTCACGGCTGCTTCGGGGCCTCACCCAGGTCGTCGATCGGGCGGCCCGGGTCGCAAGGTCGCCGACCGACCCGAGGAGGCCCACCAGGCGGGCCACCGAGCGGGGGTCCTCCACAAGGTCCTCGGCCACGTCGAGCAGCGCACGAGTGGCAGCGATCATCTCCCGGGCGGCTCCCTGCAGGTGGTCGAGGCCTGCCTGCAGGCGGGGATCGTCGTCGAGCAGGTCGCGCCGCCCGTGCTGGTCGTCTGCCAGTTCGTCTCGTCCGGGCCCGTCCGGGTCGTCGAACCGGGTCATCGGGCCACCCGACGGCGCCCGCTGCCGGTCCGGTCCCCACCTCGGCCATGGTGGGAGTCGCCGGCAAAGGTCACGCGCAAGAGGCCATCGCGGAGCGACGCTGCCCCCACCGGCCGCCGGCGCAGGGAGTCGGGCAACAGCAGTGCCCGCCGATGGCCGCCGACTCGGATGAGCAGCTCGTCGTCGCGCCGACCCAGCTCCAGATCGTCCTTGTCGGCGAACGGGAGCTCCAGGACCAGCTCGTAGCCGGCTTCGCTGCGGACCACGTGCAGGGGCTCTCCGGGGTGCAGGACCGCAGCCGCATCGAGGCCGGCGTAGAGCGTCTCGCCGAAGGACCGAAGCGCGTCGACGCCCACCAGCTCGTCGCTGGCCAGCTCGGCCCGCAGGATCGGCAGCGGCGCGAAGCCCTCCTCGATGGCGGCGAGGTGCTCGGCGTGGCGTGCCCTCCACTCGGCGAACCACGGGTCGGTGACGGCCTCGGGCAGCAGCCGGTTGGCCACCACCGCATCGACCCGGTACCCGAACAGGGACAGGTAGGTGTGGGTCCGGCGGGCTTCGGCCACCACCAGGCGCTCCGGGTTCACGACCAGGCGGACACTGGTGCGGGCCGTGTCGCACAGCAGCTCGCGCACTCCATCGAGACGGTCGTAGAACGTTGCCGCCGAGCCGAACACCTCGTCGCCGGGCAACGGGAGCCCGGCCACGCGACCCAGCAACGGCGAGACCACCTTGTTGACCTTGCGGCTGGCGGGAAAGACCCGGTCCATGTACCAACGCAAGATCTCGGGCAGCGACAGCAGGCGCAGCGTCTCCGCCGTAGGAGCGCAGTCGACCACCACCACGTCCCACTCCCCACTGTCGGCGTAGTGCTTGATGTCGCTGAGGCCGAAGATCTCGTCGAGCCCCGGGATCACGGCCAGCTCCTCGGCCTCGATCGCTGCCACCCCGGCCCACTCGAACACCCGCAGGAGCCACGACTGGATCTCCACCCAGGAGTCCTCCATGCGGGCCTGCGTGTCGAGCTGTTGGCCCCAGAGGCCGGGCGAGATCTCCACGGGGTGATCACCGAGGTCGAGCGCGTAGGCGTCGGCGAGCGAATGAGCCGGGTCGGTGCTCAAGACGATGGTCCGGAGACCGGCGTCGGCGCAGCGCAGGGCGGTGGCGGCGGCCGTGGTGGTCTTGCCCACGCCCCCCTTGCCCGTGAAGAGCAGGACCCTCACGGCGCGAGGGATTCGGCCCTGACCTTCAACTCGTGCAGTGCGATGTGCATGATGCGCCCCTGGGCCCGCCGCTTCACGAAGCCTGGCAGCGGCACTACCAGTTCCGCCTCGAGCTCATAGGTGACCGCGGTGCCGCCATCCGCCGCCTGCAGTTCGTAGTGGCCATCGAGTTTGCGGGTCACGTCGCCCTCGGTGAGCACCCACGCCACCTGGGCCGGGTCGCTGTAGTCGTAACGCAGCGTGTAGGCCGTGGACCGGCCCATCCCGGCCGCCCGGTAGCGCACCGAGGTGGCCCGGCCGTGGTCGTCGGTCTCGAGGATCTCGATCGACTTCAGGTCCCGGGCCCACTGGGGGTAGGCAGGGAAGTCGAGCAGCACGCCCCGGACGATCTCGGGGTCGGCGGCGATCGTGATGTGCTCCGTCACGCGGTCGGCCATGGCGGTCATTGTGGCGCAGAACGTCGGCCGAGGCGGTCCTCGACCGGTCGGGGAGGGAACGTTCCGTGCCGGGCGCCCCACACCGTGAGCAGACCGATGCCCCACACCGGGGCCATCACGCCGAAGGGGGGCTGCACCACCGCGACGCTGGCAGCGGCGACCACGATCTGCGCGAACCAGAGGCCGAGCAGCAACCGGCGGGGCCGTGGCGGGGCCGATCCGGTGAGGTAGAAGAGGCCGGCCAGGTCGATGATCTCGGTACGGCTGCGACCCGCGGCCCTGGCGAATCCCACGGCGAAGGCTGCGCACCCCCCGAGGAACAAGACGCCCGACACGACCAGGTTGACCAGGTCGGCAGC
>JBBJOH010000077.1:0-6056 GCA_037720995.1 Thermoleophilaceae bacterium | reverse complement strand
GCAGGGACGCGAGACCATCGCGGTCGCCGCCCCGCATGTGGTTGGCCAGGTAGAACTCGATCTCCGCCGCGAAGGCACGAGCCGCCACAGCCTCGCCGACGTCGACGCCGGTGTTGCGCTGGAGCGCGGCGCGGAGGCGGGGTGCCGGAGGATCGAGCGCGACGAGGGTGCCGAGAGCATCGAAGAGAACGGCGCGCAGCGTCACGAGAAGAGCCGTCTCGAGGGAAAGGAAGAGAGCGGCTCACCGGCCGAGGAGAAGGCCGTTTCCGCAGCCAAGGACGAGGGCCGTTTACGAGACGGGCATGGATGCCCGGCTCGTCGAGGGCATCGAGACGGGCATGGATGCCCGGCTCGTCGGAGGCATACCTTCATCGCTACGCGATGAAATACCACGACGCGTACTGCGTCGTGAAGAGGCCGAGCCCCAGCGCGAACGCCGCCGCCACGCGCTCGGTGCTGCCCCGCTCGCTGCAGACCGCCCCGAGCCACATGAAGATCGGGAAAAGCACCACCAGGAACCGCGGGAGGCTCATCAGAGGCTGCGGGGTGACCGGATAGGACAGCGGAAGGGCCAGGGCGGCCACCACGTATGCCCCGTAGGCGAAGGGCAGCCGGCGAAGCACGCCCAGCGCCGCCACGACGGCGAAGGCCAGCGCGCCGAACAGCATCAAGTTGACCGCCGCCACCCGGAACGGGTCGCCGCCGGCCGGCTCGAAGAACACGGTCTCCCGCGAGCCCGAGGCCAGCTGGCGCAGGCCGCCCCATGCGGCCACCGCGCCGTCCCAGATCCCCACGAAGGGCCCGGCGAAGTGGCGCGACCACAGCTCCTGGGCCGAGAGGAATGCGAACGCGTCGCCGTGGGCGACCGCCAGCCAGGCCGCGTAGGCCGCCAGCCCGGCGGGGGCGAGCGCCAGCCAGGCGAAGTCGGCGCCCAGCCGGTAACGGGGCCGCAGCGGCGCCAGACGGCCTGTCGCCGCGACACGTCGCTCGGGCCGGTCGGCCCGGGGACCGAACAGGTAAAGCACCACCAGCGGCAACAAGAGCAGGATGCCCGCGCTGCGGGTGGCGCTTGCGGCCCCGGCCGCCGCGCCGGCCCACGCCCAGTGCCCGGTCCGGGCCGCGTAGAAGGCGCCGACCGAAGCCAGCAGGAAGAGGCTCTCGGAGTAGGGAGCGCCGAGGAAGAGCGAGGCCGGGAACAGGCACAGCAGCAGAACGGCGGGACGCGCCGCCGCCTGCCCCAGCTCGAGCTCGGTCAGGCGGTGAAGCAGGTACAGGGCCCCGAGCAGGGCGGCCAGCGCGACCACGTAGGCGCCCACGAGCGCCGCGGCGCGCGACCCGCCGCCGAGCTCGCCCAGCCCGCCCGACAGCAGCGGATAGAGCGGGAAGAACGCCGTCCGCGGCGAGCCCGCAGCTCCGTAGCCGTCGCTGGCGATCGTCAGGTACCAGACCGAGTCCCACCGGGCCAGGGGCGAGAGCAGGATGTCGCCCAGGCCGCCCAGCGGGTGGGTGAGCGCCGGGGAGTCAAAGCGCCGGGCGTTGGCGGCCGACAGGGCGCCGGTGCCCGAGAGCGTGGCGAACAGCGCAACGACGAGGATCCCCAGGCGACTCCAGGCGAACGCCCGCCACGCGTCGCCGAAGGCCGCCGACCGGCGAAGGCGCGCGATCCCTCCCGTGAGAGCGTGGCGCACCCGGACCACGGGGGACGCCCCGCGGGGGCGCGTGGAAGTAGCCTCGTACGCCATGCCGTCAGGCGATGTTCCCATGGCCGCCAGCTTCCTGGACCAGCACAAGGAGGAGATCACGGCCGTGGCCACGGTCGTGCTCGCGCTCCTGTTCGCCCGGGCGATGGACCGTGCGCTGGCGCGGCGAGGGCGCAGGGTCAGCGAGGCCGTGGTCGGAGGCCCCCTGTCCGCCGTGGCCGACACCCGGCTGCAGCTCGTGCGCCGGCTGCTGTTCGCCCTGATCGTCGCGGTCGGCATCGCGCTGGCCCTGGCGCAGTTCCCGGCGGTAAAGCGGGTGGCCACCGGGCTGCTCGCCTCCTCTGCCCTCCTCGGCCTGGTCGTCGGCTTCGCGGCCCGTCAGACGCTGGCCAACGCCATCGCCGGGGTCGTGCTCGCCATCACCCAGCCGATTCGCATCGGTGACCTCGTGACCTTCGAGGACGAGACCGGCGAGGTCGAGGACATGCGCCTGAACTACACCTACATCCGCCTCGACGACGGGCAGCGCCTGATCGTGCCCAACGAGCGGCTGGCCCAGAGCTCTGTCCACAACCACACGATCGTCGATCCCCGGGTCAAGGTCGAGATATCGGTATGGATTCCCCCCGGTGGCGACGCCACCCGGGCGCTGGAGCTGCTGAGCGCCGACGGGCAAGTGGAGACGCGGGTGGACGACGTGGACTCCGATGGCATCACCCTGGTGGTGGGCACGTGGGCGCCAACCCCTCCCGAGCGGGGAGGAGTGGCAGCGCGCCTGCGTAAAGAGAGCCTGCAGCGCCTGCACGACGCTGGGCTATCCTCCGTGTCGACCGGATAGGGCCCTATGCGCGCACGGGCGCGCGAGCGACACCCCACCGCCCACCCGGAGCCCCTATGACCTATCGGCAGAGAAAGCAACGGCGCAGCCGTCGCCGCGGAGGCGTCGGGCGCCCCGTCGGCCTCGGCCTGGGCGTGATCGGGCTGATCGTCACTGTGGCGCTGCTCTCGGGCCTGGGCTACGTGCTGGCGGTGGCGGGGACCGCGCCGAACCTGTCCGAGCTCAAGCCCGCGGACAAGGGCGCGAACTCGGAGGTCCTCGCCGCCGACGGCTCTCGCCTGGGCTACGTGCAGTCGGATGAGATCCGCACGCCGATCCGCTGGGAGGACCAGACGCGCGACATCCGCCAGGCCGTGATCGCGATCGAGGACGAGCGCTTCTACAAGCACAAGGGCGTGGACTACGGCGCCATCGTGCGCGCCGGGGTGCGTAACGCCGAGGAGGGCAGGAACGTTCAGGGCGGCTCCACCCTGACCCAGCAGCTCGTCCGGGCCCTCTACATCAAGGATCCGCAGCGCAACGTGCAGCGCAAGATCCGCGAGGCCAAGCTGGCCACCGAGCTCGAGAAGAAGCACTCCAAGCGCTGGATCCTCATGAACTACCTCAACGACGTGCCGTTCGGGACCGTCAACGGCCGTACGGCGATCGGGATCGAGGCCGCGGCCGAGACCTTCTACGACAAGCACGCCCGGGAGCTGACGCTGCCCGAGGCCGCGTTGCTGGCCGGGCTGCCCCAGGCCCCGTCGCAGTACAACCCGTTCCGGGATCCCAGCGAGGCGCTGAAGCGCCGCGGCGAGGTGCTGCGCAAGATGGCCGACAACGACTTCATCACTCCCGCGCAGGCGGCCGAGGCCAAGAGCGCCCCGCTCAAGCTCAAGCGCGGGACGCGCTACACCACGCGCCGGGAGCCCTTCTTCTTCGACTACGTGCAGGAGAAGCTGATCGAGCGCTACGGGGCGGCCGCATACCGGCGGGGCGGCCTGAAGGTCTACACGACGGTCGATCCCAAGAAGCAGGACCAGGCGCGCAACGCCATCAACTCCTTCTATGGCGACACGTCGGGGCCGTCGTCGGCGATTGCCTCGGTGGACCCCAAGAACGGCGAGATCAAGGCGATGGCCTCCAGCGGCACCTACAAGGATCGCCGCTTCAACCTGGCCGCCCAGGGGCACCGCCAGCCCGGCTCGGCCTTCAAGGTGATGGTGCTCACCGCCGCAGTGCGCGCGGGCATCAACCCGGCCACGAAGTCGTACACGTCCAGGCCGCTGAACCTGGTCGTGCCCGGTTACGGGCCGTGGCAGGTCAAGACGTTCGGGAACACCTATGGCGGCACGATGAGCCTGGTGCAGGCCACGCTGAAGTCCGATAACACGATCTACGCGCAGCTGATCATCGACATCGGTCCCAAGAAGGTGTGCGAGACGGCCAAGCTGCTGGGCATCGAGACCAAGCTGGACTGCCTGCCGGCCGAGGGGCTGGGGGGTCTGCGCCTGGGGGTGACGCCGCTGGAGATCGCCGGCGCCTACGCGACGCTTGCCAGCGGCGGGGTGCGCCACCGGCCCAACGGCATCCGCAAGGTGGTCTTCCCCGACGGCAAGTCCGAGCGCTTCGCCAAGTCCAAGGGCAAGCGGGTGCTGACCGACGGGCAGGCCTCCACGGTGACCAAGATCCTCGAGCAGAACGTGCAGTCGGGCACGGGCACCAAGGCCAACATCGGGTGCCCCGCAGCCGGCAAGACCGGCACCACCGACAGCTCGAAGGACGCCTGGTTCGTGGGCTACACCCCCAACCTGGCCAGCTCGGTGTGGGTGGGCTACCCAAACGCCAACATCGCCATTCCCGGCGGCCAGGGCGGTACGCTCGCCGCCCCCGTCTGGGGGGCCTACATGCGGGCCGCGAAGGGCAAGCTGTGCAACGGCTTCCCCGAGCCCAAGCAGGCCGCGAACTTCTCACCCTTCAACAGCCCCAGCTCGCAGTCGGGCGGTGGCTCGCAGACGGGCGGCGGCTACCAGCCGGCCGCGCCCACCCCGCCGACGGGGGCGCCCTACACGAACCCCAACACCAGCCCGCCGCCCGACCCCGGCGATGACCCGAGCCTGTACGAGGAGCCGCCCCAGCCTCCCCCGCCCACACCGACCCCGACCCCGACCCCCACTCCCCCGCCCCCCGAGCCCGACAACGGGGCGGATGACGGGGGCGGCGACACGGGTGGGGCCGGTGGGGATCCCGGCGGCAACTAGCCGCCGCGCCGCCGTCGCCACGCGCTGGTGGCCGAGCTCGGCCTGATAGCAGCCATCCGGGAGCTGCTCGGCCCACCGGGTGAGCGCGTGCTCACGGGGCCGGGCGACGACGCCGCCGTGGTGCGCGCGCGCCCGCTGGCCGTCACCTCCATCGACACCGTCGCCGACGGCGTCCACTTTCACCGGCGCACCCACTCGCCCGCCGACATCGGGCACAAGGCGATGGCCTCCGCGCTGTCGGACCTGGCCGCGATGGGAGCTTCGCCGGGCGAGGCCTACGCATCGCTGGCCCTACCCGGCGACCTGGCCGCCGACGATGCTCTCGAGCTTGCGGGCGAGATGGCCCGCCTCGCCGCCGGGGAGGGCGTGACCCTGGCCGGCGGTGACGTGGTGGACGGGCGATCGCTGGTGGTCACGGTGGCAGTGGTCGGCTGGGCCGAGTCCCCGGACGAGCTGGTGGGCCGCGCCGGCGCCGCTCCCGGGGACGTGGTCGGGGTGACCGGCAGGCTGGGGGCCTCGGGGGCGGGGCTGCTGTGCCTGGGCGACGCGCCGTTGGGAGTGGACACGGCCACGGCCGAGCGGCTGCGAAGCATCCACAGGCGTCCGCGGCCACGCCTCGCGGCCGGACGGTCCCTGGCCCGAGCGGGCGCCACGGCCATGATCGACATAAGCGACGGGCTGGCCACCGACGCCGGTCACATCGCCGAGGCGAGCGGCGTAGGCCTGTCCATCCAGCTCGACGCCGTGCCCCTGGCGGAGGGAGTGCGCGAGGTCGCCACCGCCACCGGCCGCGATCCCGCCACCTTCGCGGCGACGGCCGGGGAGGACTACGAGCTCCTGCTCTGCGCTCCCGCCGAGCGTTGGGCGCAGGTGGTCCAGGCCGGCCGCCAAGCCGGCGCAGCCATCACGCGGCTAGGCCTCGTGGAAGGGGGCGCAGGCCTCCGGCTGCTCGGCCCCGATGGCCTCCGGGCCGGGGGGCTGCGCGGCTACGAGCACGGCTGAGGGCGGCCGCCGGGCCATCCGGGCGAGTATCGCGGCCGCTACGCACTCGGCGTCGACGCGATAGCTCCCGGACTCGATCTCTTGGCGTAGAACCGGGTCCATGCCGGGCCTATCGTCGCAGTCCGCCGGGACGGGGATGGGGCGAGCACCCCATTCGACGTATGGATGAGGAAGGGGTGGCGCCCCGCTTCCGAAGCCCAGGCTGCGGGGAGGTGCAGGCCGGGTGCTTGAGGGCGCAGGGAAGATGGAGGCCGTTTACCGATCCGGCAGGATGCC
>JBBJOH010000076.1:0-6135 GCA_037720995.1 Thermoleophilaceae bacterium | reverse complement strand
GGGCGTCCGCCTCAGCGTAGATCTGTGGCAGCTCGGCGCGCGGGACGCGTTCGACGGTCACGCGGTCGGTGAGGTCCAGCCTGTCTATCAGGGCCCGCAGCTCGGCCAGGTGCCCACCATCTCAGGGCGTGCGGCCTGAACTCGTCGAGGTGCCGGTCGAGCACGCCGGCGTTGTGGCTCTCGAGCGCCCGTCGGGCCAGGGGTCCCAACCGCGGGAAGTCGTGGTCGTGCCAGTACCACCGCAGCTCCCGGTGCACGTCCGCGTCCTCGGGGGTCGAGGCGTCCACGTAGTGCTCGTGCCAGTCGGTGGTCAGCACCCGTACGTCGTGACCCGCGGCGCGGTGATGGGCAACCGCCGAGCGCCACATCAGCTCGTAGCCGCCGAGGTGGTGGGGCGGATACATGTTGCCGACGGTCAGGATCCGCACCGCTCGAGGGGACCGCTGGCCTACCTGCACCGTCGATCTCACAGCCACCTGGGCCGTCGATCTCCCACCCTCTCGCCGACGATTCGACTGAGATGGGCTGCTCGGACAGGGTCTCGTCTCAGCCCCCGGGCCTCAGCCCGGCGGCAGCAGCCCCTCCACCAGCCGCGCCATCTCGCGCGCCATCCGCGAGCGTGGCACCACCCGGCTGAGGCCCGCCTCCTCGGCCCGCTTGCGCATCTCCTGGTCCACGTGGGAGTAGAAGCCGAGCGTCGGCACCGCCTCGAGCTGATTCTGCTCGCGCATCGACTGCACCAGGGCTGGACCGTCGATTCCCTCCGCCGTCAGGTCCACGACCAGCAGGTCGTGGAAGGAGGCGGCCACTCGGACCTCGTCCTCGGTGGCGAAGCGGTTGACCGTATGGCCGGCGACCTTGAGGCCGCCCTCCACCTTCGATCCGAAGAGCAAATCGGGACTGAGCAGGGCGATCCGGGCCATCGCGGCCTCGCTACTGCGCCCAGCGGCGGCGCAGCTCTTGGCGGACCGACTCGGGCCGTCCCCAGAGCTGGCGCACCTCGACGCGGCCCGAACGCGCCTCGCGCGCGGCCAGCTCGCCGACGATCTCCTGATGATCCAGCAGCGCGAGGGTGCCCTTGACGGTCTCGGCCGCCGCCGCATGGCCGAAGTCGCGGGCCACCCGCAGGCGAAAGTGCCACTCGTGCTCGGAGTAGGGCATCGCGTTGATCTGGGTGAGCAGCGTCGCGGCCTCGATCCAGCGGTCCTCGTCGAAGACCCGGAAGTCCATCTCCAGCTGGGTCCAGTCGGGCGGCAGCGCATCGACCAGCAGCTGAAAGTCCTCGGCCAGGGCCACGCGCACACCCTACCGCTGCCCGCCCGGGGGATCAGCCCAGGAACGTCTCGTAGAGCAAAAACCCGTTCAGGGCGATGATCATCGCGGCCACCACCGACGCGCCGGCGGTCGTCACGCGGCGGTTGACCATCGTGCCCATGATCCCGTGGTCGCGGCTGAGCACGATCAGCGGGACCAGGGCGAAGGGGATGCCGAAGGAGAGCACCACCTGGCTGATCACCAGCGCCGCGGTGGGGTTTGCCCCGACGGCCAGCACCACCAGCGCGGGGGCCATCGTCACGAGCCGGCGCAGCGCCAGCGGGATCGTGCGGCCGATGAAGCCCTGCATGACCACCTGCCCGGCATAGGTGCCCACGCTCGCGCTGGCAAATCCGGAGGCCAGCAGGGCGAGCGCGAAGGCCAGCGAGGCGCTGGGCCCGATCATGTCCTTGAAGCCGGCGTGGGCGCCCTCGATGGTGTCCACCCCGGTCAGCCCGTTGGCGTGGAAGAGGCCGGCGGCGGCGGCGAGCATCGACATGTTCACGATCCCGGCGACGCCCAAGGCCAGCGTCACGTCCACGCGCTGGAAGCGCAGCAGCCGTCGGCGATGCTCCTCGTCCCTCCCCTTCACCCGGGTCTGGGTGAGCGCCGAGTGCAGGTAGATCACGTGGGGCATGACCGTCGCGCCGAGGATTCCCGTGGCCAGCAGCACCGATTCGGTGCCCTCGAAGCCCGGCACGAACCCGGCGGCAAGGGCCGACGCGTCACCCCCGATGCGCAGCGTCTCGTAGAGGAAGCCGAGCAGGATCACCGCGAGCATTCCGCCGATCACCAGCTCGAAGCGGCGGTAGCCGCGGCTCTGCAGTCCGAGGATGGCAAAGGACACGACCGCCGTGATCAGGCCCGCCGGAAACAGCGGGACGCCGAACAGCAGGTTGAGCGCGATCGCCGCGCCCACAAACTCGGCCAGGTCGGTCGCCATGGCGATGACCTCGGCCTGGACCCACAGCGCCACCGACGTTGCGCGCGGAAAGCGCTCGCGGCACAGCTCGGGCAGGTTCTTGCCCGTCGCGATTCCGAGCTTGGCCGACAGGTACTGGATCAGCATGGCCATCAGGTTGGCCATCAGCACCACCCACAGCAGCAGGTAGCCGAACTGCGATCCGCCCGCGATGTTCGTGGCGAAGTTGCCCGGATCCACGTAGGCGATCGCGGCCACGAAGGCGGGACCGAGAAGGGCACTGTTTCGGCGGAAGCGGCCGGGGCCCGCACCCGGCGGCGCGTGTGGCGCGGGGAGGGTTGCGGTGTCGCCGGGCGCAGGGGCCCCCCGGGAGGAGCGCAGCCAGGCGGTGGTCGGCGCTGCGCAACGACGGCCTCATCGCTCCACCGCCACGCGCATCATGCGCACCAGCCCGCCGCCCAGGGCGTACTCGCCGGAGGCGAAGCGAACGGTGAGCGGCCCGTCGAAGGGCTGGCGCTCGACCACCTCGAGCCGGTCCCCGGGTGCGATCCCGCGATCGGACAGGTAGCGCAGCATCTCGGGGTCGGAGTCCGACATACGCGTGAAGATCCCCCGCTCGCCCTCCCCGACCTCGGCCAGCGGCACGTTGGCGGCCTCCTCGATCGAGCCGTCCGGCGAAGGGATGGGATCGCCGTGCGGGTCGTGGGTGGGGTGGCCGAGCTTCTCGGCGATCAGCGCGGACAGCTCGGGGGAGATCGCGTGCTCGAGCACCTCGGCCTCGGCGTGCACGCGGTCCCACGACATGCCGAGCGCCTCGGCCAGGTAGAGCTCCAGCAGCCGGTGATGGCGGATGACCGCGAGCGCCACCCGCATGCCGTACTCGGTCAGCTCGGTGCCGCCGTAGCGTTCGTGGGTGACCAGCCCCATGGAGCCGAGCCGCTTGAGCATGGCCGACGCCGAGGCCGAGGAGACCTCCAGGCGCTCGGCCACCGCCGAGGTCGAGACCGGCTCGCCCGTGCGCCGGTGAAGCGAGTAGATCGCCTTGGCGTAGTCCTGCACCGCCTCGGATACGTGCTCGCTCCGGGCGAGGACCGGTGTGTCGTCGGTCGCCTCGATGTGCCTCAGGCTAACAGCCTACTTAGCCATGTCTAACTCATACATTCGCCCAGGCTCAAACGGGCGTGCGTAGACTTGCCCGAAGTGATCGCCTCAGCCGAATACGAGCTGCTCACCGAGGACGCCGCACTGGTCGCGCGTCCGGGCAGGGCCGTGCTCGAGCTCGACGGATCGGAGGCCGCCGAGTTCCTCCAGGGCCAGGTCTCCAACGACGTCGAGAGCCTGGAGTCCGGTCAAGGCTGCTACGCGACCATGCTCGACCACAAGGGCAAGCTGCGCGCCGACCTGCGCGTCCTGTGCCTGGCGCCCGACCGGCTGCTGGTGGACTCCGAGCCGGCCGGCCGCCGCGCTCTGGCCCACACCTTCGAGATGTACAGCCTGGGCCGACAGGTCACCCCGCGGGACGCGACCGATGAGCACGTGGTGCTGTCGGTGATCGGCCCCGCGGCTCGAGACCGGCTCCAGGACCCGCCCGGCCCGGGTGAGCACGCGTGCGTAGAGGGTCCTCTGGGCGTATACGCCACCACCGACGTGGGCGTCGACCTGATCGTCCCGGCCGCACGCGAAGCGGAGGCCCGCGATGCGCTTGACCTGACCGAGGTCGACGAGGGCGCCGCCGAGGTCATCCGGATCGAGCGCGGCCGTCCACGGCTGCTGCTCGACATGGACTCCTCGACCATGCCCCAGGAAGCCGGGATCAACGACCGCGCGGTCTCCTTCACCAAGGGGTGCTACGTGGGTCAGGAGACCGTCGCGCGGCTCTTCTACCGCGGCAAGCCCAACCGCCACCTGCGCGGGCTCCGGCTGGGTGAGCCGGCCGATCACGGCGAGCCCGTGATGCTGGGGGAAAAGCAGGTGGGGACGGTGGGCTCGTCGTGTGTCTCCCCCACCCACGGCCCGATCGCCCTGGCCCTGATCCGGCGCGAGGCCGAGCCGGGCTCCGAGGTGCTCGTGGGCGCTGGGACCGCCACCGTGGTCGAGCTCCCCTTCGCCTAGGCTTCCCCGCCGCGGGCGGGACTAGCATCGCCCCAGCGTGGCCACGCGAGGCAACACTCCGAGGACACGCCGCCCACGGCGCGGACGGCTCAGCGGGGACAGCCCCCTGCTCGGCGGCCCGCTGAACACGGGAGCCGGGGCCGAGGAGCCACGCGCGCCCCGGCGCGACTACGACGCCTACGACGACAGCCTGCAGATGCCCCGGCCGGCGGCATCCCCGGCGGCGGCCCAGCGCCCTGACCCGCGTCAGCTGCGCGAGCTCATCCCCGTCCAGGACGAGGGCCGGGACCTCGACGACTGGGGTCGCTCGCAACGGGTGCTCGACCTGGTGTCGCCGCTGCTGGACTTCTACTACCGCTACTGGTTCCGGGTGGAGCAGGAGGGCGTGGAGAACGTGCCGGCCTCCGGCGGTGCCCTCCTGGTGTCCAACCACTCGGGCGCTCTGCCTCCCGACGCGCCGATGATCATGCAGGCGATCCGCCACGAGCACCCCGTGCCCCGGCCCGTGTACATGCTGGCCGAGCACTGGTTCAAGGGCTACCCCGGCGTCTCGCTGTTCACGAACAAGATGGGCGTGGTGCCGGCCCACCCCGCAAACGCGCAGCGGCTGCTGGCCGACGAGTCACGACTCGCGCTCGTCTTCCCCGAGGGCCAGAAGGCCACCCGCAAGGTCTACTGGCAGCGCTACAGGCTGCGCCGCTTCGGCCGCGGGGGCTTCGTCCGCACGGCGATCCGCGCCGGCGTGCCGATCGTGCCGATCGCCGTGGTCGGCGCCGAGGACGCGATGCCGATCTTCGCCCACCTGCCGCTGATGGAGCGGCTGACGGGCCTGATCTACTTCCCGGTCAATCACGCCTTCCCCCATTTCGGCTTGGCGGCGGCGGGCATGTACATGCCGGCCAAGTTCAAGATCCGCTTCCTCGAACCCGTGGACCTCTCGCGCTACGGACCCGAGGACGCCGAGGACCTCTGGCTTGTGCAGCGAATTGGCGAGGAAGTGCGAGCGCGCATCCAGACCGAGGTCGACTCCCTCGTGGCCTCGCGGACGTCCGTGTGGTTCGGTTAGGGTGGCCGTCGAGGGATGAGGGCGTTACGGACGACGCGAGCCTGGGGATCCAGCCTGCTCCTCTGCGGAATGCTGGCGCTCGGCGGGTGCGGAGAGGAGAAGTTCAAGAACGAGCCGCGGCCGGCCGCGGCGATCGAGCTGACCGGCGTCATCCAGCCCGGGGCTGTCCGCGTGAGCCCGGATACCGTCGGCGCGGGGCCCATCCTGATCACGATCTCCAACCAGACCACCGACCCCCACACGGTCACCCTGTCGGGCGAGTCGGTGGAGGAGACCGTCGGCCCGGTCCAGCCGATGGACACGGGCACGATCCAGAAGACGCTGGCGCCGGGCTTCTACCAGGTCAAGGCGGGATCGGATCGTGCCGTAGAGAAGGAGATCCCGGCCGCGCAGCTGACGGTCGGCAAGAAGCGTTCCTCGTCGGCCAACCAGCTCCTGCTCCCCTGAGCTGACGGTCAGGTGTTGTCGACGGCCAGCTCGGACTGGCCGTCGGCCGGGACCAGCAACTCGTCGATCTCCTCCAGCCGGGCCCGCACCTGCGCGGCCAGCGCGTCCACCAGCTCGCGCGCCGCGCCTATGGAGGTCTGCGCCCCGGTGAGCTGTGCCTTGATCTTGCGGACGTCGTTCATCGCGTCCCGCGCACGACCCACCCCGGCCGACACCGCCGCGGCGTCCACCTCGTCGCCGGCCTCGGTGCTCATCGACACCCTGGCGCGGGCGA
>JBBJOH010000075.1:0-6140 GCA_037720995.1 Thermoleophilaceae bacterium | reverse complement strand
CGCTGCCCACGTAGGAGAGCCAGCCGATGGTGGACTGCATGTGCTCTGCCTGCTGGTCGTTGTACTCGCTCCACCCGGCCACCGACTGGCCGGCCAGCGCCGCCGCGAACAGGACGAAGAACAACAGCCCCAAGCCGTTGTGGCGCATCGCGCGGGCCATCAGTGGTGGGTCAGTCCGATGACGATGAAGCAGGCGAGCCCAGCGACGATCACGGCTAGGTAGGGCGAACAGCAGCTGCTCGCCGGTCTGGCGGTCTCCCTCGTCGCGGCGCTGCTCTTGAGCCATCGCGCAGGGATACCCAAGAGGGCTGGAGGGAACCAGGACGAACTACGAGAGCGTGGATCGACCTCTCGCGCTGCTGGCCGTGCTGATCGTCGGCGGCCTGATCGCCCTGCAGCCGCCGGTGAACTCCCAGCTGGCGCGCGAGACCAGCGTGCTCGGGGCCGCGTTCATCAGCACCGCGATCTCCGCGCTGATCATGGGCGTGGTCTTCTTCGCCGCCGGCGGGGCGTCGCAGCTGGCCAGCCTGCCCTCCGTGCCGATCGGCTATCTGACCGGCGGCCTGTTCGGGGCCGTGCTGGTCTCGGTCTCGCTCGTCGCCGTGCGCACGCTGGGGGCGGGCGGGGTGGTTGCCGCCACCGTGTGCACGCAGCTGATCGTCTCCGCTGCGCTGGACCGCCTCGGGGTGCTGGGGCTGACCCAGCTCGGGCTGACCCCACTCCGGCTGTGCGGCTTCGCCCTCCTGCTGACCGGCACGCTGATGGTCACCCTGCGCTGAGGTCGTGGTCAGGGGCATGTGGGGCGCCTGACATGCTGCCCCGCTGATGAGCGAGCAGATGCATCTTTGGGAAGCCGTGATCCTGGGGATCGTCGAGGGGCTCACCGAGTTCCTGCCGATCTCCTCCACCGGCCACCTGACCATCCTCGAGAAGGTCATGGGCTTCAAGATCGACGACCCCGGCATCACCGCCTTCACCGCCATCATCCAGAGCGGGGCGGTGCTGGCCACGCTGCTCTACCTGCGCGACGACCTGATCGCGATCGTCACCGGGCTCGCTCGGGGGATCACCGACTCCGGCGAGCGCCGTGGCCGCGACTTTCGCTTCGGCATCGCCGTCATCCTCGGCTCGATCCCCATCGCGATCGTCGGCCTGGCCTTCAAGGACCAGATCGAGACCACCCTGCGCAGCCTCTGGTACGTGGGCATCGCGCTGATCGCATGGAGCGCGGCGATGTACTACGCCGACTCGCACGCGACCCAGACGCGGCACGAGGCCGACGTGACCCGCAAGGACACGATCATCATCGGCATCACCCAGTGCCTGGCGCTGATCCCCGGCGTGTCGCGCTCGGGGGCGACGATGTCCGCGGGCCTGCTGCGCGGGCTCGACCGCGTGACGGTCACGCGGCTGTCGTTCTTTTTGTCGATCCCCGCGCTGGGAGCGGCCACCCTGCTCCAGGTGGCGACGAAGTACGACGAGATCGCGGGCGGGGTCGGGTGGAGCGCCACCCTACTGGCCACGGCGGTCTCCTTCGTGGCCGCCTACGCGGCGGTCGGCTGGCTGTTGCGCTTCATCGCCGGCCACACCTACTCGGTGTTCATCGTCTACCGGGTGGCGCTGGGGGTGCTGGTGATCGGGCTGGTGGCCACCGGTGCCCTGGACTCCACCTGACGGGGACCCCGGGGGCAGGTCGCCACGGCGATCCAGTTGGGGTCTTTCCCGATCACGCGGGCCGACTTGGGCCGGACGAAGGCGTGGACCTCCGCGGCGTGGCGCCAGCGCGGTAGGAACGTCAGCTGGGGGTGGTCCTCGGTGGCGAGCACCCGCCGGCGCGGTCCCATCAGGCCCGGATGGGGATCGGACGAGGGGAGATAGGCCAGTGCCTGGGCGGAGGGCAGCGACAGGTCCAGCTCCCAGGCCAGGGCCCCGGCGTTCCACGTCAGCTGCGAGATAAGCGCCGCCGGCCTACAGCGAACGCCGGCCTGGACCGCCGGGGTACGGGCCAGCGAGCGCAGATCCTCCTGGATGGCCGCGCGCCGCTCGGCTGCCCGCACCTGGGCGGGCAGGCCATCCAGGCGGGTGGGCAGGTAGGCGATGGCCGCCACCGCCAGAGCCGCCACCGCGATCGCGCGCCTGGACGCCGTCAGACCCTCCCAATCGGCCAGGCGGGCGACCCCGACGCCCGCCATCACGCACACCAGGGCGGCGGGCAGGGCCACGAAGCGCTCCGAGGAGGGGTAGCCGAGCAGGACGAGCACGGCCACGAACGCGATCCACGCGACCGCCACCGAACCAAGCTCGGCGGCGCTCGAGCGAGCGCGCAGCCCGGCCGCCCACCCGACCGCCGCGAAGGCGAGGACGGGAATGGTGACCAGCGACACCGATGCGCCGAGCAGGTCGAGCACGTCGCGCTCGCCGCTCGCCTGCTGCGCCACCTGGCGGCCGTGGAAGGGGTCCCCCGACCCGATCCAGTCCGGGACGAACCACAGCAGGGGTATCGCCGCCACCAGGGCCGCGACCGTGCGCCGGCGGGAAGGACACCAGCGCCACGCCATGACCGCGTACAGCCCGGCCAGCGGCCAGATCTCGGGACGGCCGAGACCGACCAGCACCAACAGGGCGAGGGCCTGCATGCGCCGCCCGTCCAGGTGCCGGTGAGCCGCGCCCAGCAGCAGCAGGACCATCAGCGGCTCGCTGTAGCCGTGCTCCAGGCCACGCAGCCAACCACCCGACAGCGCCAGGGTCAGCGCTGCCACCCCACCGGCAAGCCGCCCCGCCAGCCGTCGACCCAGGCCATAGGCCAGCACGAGCGCAATCAGCCCCGCAGCGCGAGCGACCACCATCCACGCCGCGGGCGCCGCCCCGCCGAGCAGGGCGAGCGGCGTGGTCACAAGCACGGGCAGCGGCTTCCACGCCGGCGAGATAACCGAGTCGGTGTCCAGCTCGCCGTGCAGGATCTCCCGGCCCCACACGATCCACCCCCACGGGTCCGTCGTGGGAGCCCAAGGGCGCAGCAGGGAGAGCACCGCCAGGCCCAGCGCGGCGACGACGATCGCGATCGCGCCCGCGCGGCGCGTCGGCAGAGGCCTGCGCGCGGTCAGGACGTGCCTCGGCCCGAGCCGGGCCGAGGACCGCTATCCGTGCTCACCAGCCCCTCGTCGCGGTGTCCGGCGGAGATCGAAGAAGATGTCGGCCGGCGGGCACTCACTTGTTCGGGGCAGGCAATACCCGAATCAGCGGGCGGGCGCAACCTTGTCCTCCTCCGGACGGATGCCGATCCGTTGCGGTTACAGGTCCCGTCGTAACTCCTGACAGTCGCGGATCGTCTCCAGTGTCCCCGGTGGCGCCCGTCCTCGACATCCTTTCGCTCCCCGAGCGGCTAGCTTCTGCTCCCGTGGCCGCAGATGACGGGAAGCTGGTCGAGCGGGCCGCCGCCGGCGACACGCGGGCGTTCGCGACGCTGGTGGAGCGCCACAGCGGCGTGGTCTACCGGGTCGCCCTGCGGATCGTCGGTCCCGACGAGGCCGACGACGTGAGCCAGGACGCGCTGATCCGCGCCTTCCACCGCCTGGACCAGTACCGCGGCGACAGCCCGTTTCGGTCCTGGCTGCTGCGCATCACCCACAACGCGGCGCTGGACTCGCTGGCCAAGCGCCGGCCGACGCCGGTGGGAGCGGTGGGCACGCCGGCCGCCGCCGGCGACGCCGCCGACCAGGACCCCTCCTTCCAGGACCGGGGACCCGACAGCCGGGGGCCCGTGAGCCGCCTCGAGGATCGCGAGCGCCGGGAGCGGCTGACGCTCAAGCTGACCGAGCTTCGCCCCGAGCACCGGGCGGTACTGGTGCTCCGGGACCTCGAGGGGCTGGCCTACGAGGAGATCGCCGAGGTCACCGAGTCTCCCGTGGGGAGCGTGAAGGGGCGCCTCCATCGCGCGCGAAACGAGATGGTCGAGATCATGCGCAACAACACCTACGACTGGGAGCTGCCCGAGTGAACCGCCTGCCGGAGCCCGACGAGCAGCTCACGCCGCCCCAGCGTGCGGCTGCCGAGCATCTGGGCCTGCTGCGCGACCAGCCCCCGGAGCCCGGGCGGTCGCTGGCCGTCCAGGTCATGCGCACCACCCGTTGGCAGCGCGCCCTCCGGGCTCCGCTGCGCATCGCCGCGCTGATCGCCGCCTCGGTGCTGGATGGTCTCGGCGTGCTGGGCAGGCGCCGATCGCAAGGTCCCGGCCGATGAGCGTGGCGGCCGCGCTGGCCCCCGTACTCGACCGCGCGGGCGAGGAGCTCGGTGGCTTTCTCCCCCGGCTGGGCGGGGCGTTGCTGCTGCTCGTGGTGGGCATCCTCGCGGCGCGGCTGATCTGTCGCTTCCTGAAGTCCGCTCTGAACCGGGTCGGGCTCGACACCGCGGCCGAGCGCTGGGACGTCAGCCGGGTGCTGGACCGCGCGGGCCTGGGCGACTCGCTCTCCGCGCTGGTGGCCCGCGCCGTGCGGATCGCGCTCTCGCTGGTGATCGTGTTCGCGGCCCTTTCCCTGCTGGGGCTGCAGTTCCTGAGCGAGTCCCGGAACCCGGGCGGCCTCGTCCTGCCCACGGCGCGGGCCGGGATGGGGCGGCTGCTGGCGGGGGTGGTCCTGGGGGGGATGGCTCGCCAGCGCGTGGACCACCTGTCGCGCCAGATGGACTCTCCCGTGCCTCTGGGCAAGGTGGCCCAGGGGGCGGTGGTGGCGGTCTTCGCGATCACCGCCGCCGCCCAAATCGCGGTGTCCACGGCGATCCTGATGGCGCTGGTCGGGATCCTGCTGGCCGGCGTGATGGCCACGCTCGCCCTGGCCTTTGGCAGCGGCGGTCGCGCGCTGGCGGCACAGATGAGCGCCGGCCGCTACGTCGGCGGGGCGTTCGAGCTGGGCCAGCACATCGCGGTCGGCGAGGCGAGCGGCGAGGTCGTCGCCCTGGAGACGGCGGCCACCGTCTTGCGCGCGGCCGACGGGTCGACGCTGCGGGTGCCCAACAGCATGCTTCTCGAGTCGGTGGTCAGGGTCCGGCCGGCCCCCGGGGCTGCGCCATCCGAGTAGGCCCGGGCACCGGAGAAGGTTTGCGATCCGGTCTAATTGGGTTTTCTGTAACAACGCAGCGCGTTGACGCGTCCTGCTGTGCGATCGGCCACGAGTCGCGCACGCCGCCCCGCCGCAGACAGCCCGGACATCGACAGAGGACGAGAGTGGAACAACGAAACACGAACAACCAGCCGATAGGCGAGATCGTGCAGAAGCTCTCAGAGCAGACTGCGACGCTGGTGCGCAAGGAGCTCCAGCTCGCCCAGCTCGAGATGACGGAGAAGGGCAAGCGCGCCGGGATCGGCGCGGGCCTCTTCGGCGGAGCCGGGGCGATCGCCCTATACGGCCTGGGCACCCTCATCGCGGCCATCGTCCTTCTGCTGGCCACGGCGCTCGAGCCCTGGATCGCGGCGCTGATCGTCGCCGTGGTGCTGTTTGCCATCGCCGGCGCAGCCGCGCTGGTTGGCAAGAAGCAGGTGCAGCAGGCCGTGCCGCCCGCGCCGGAGCAGGCGATTCACAGCGGCAAGAGGACCGTCGACGAAGTGAAGGGAAGGGCAGGACGATGACGGACGCCAAGAGCAGGGACGAGCCGACAGCCGGCGTAGCCGGCGACGACTCGGCGAACGAGGACTCGGCCACCAAGGCCAAGGGCAAGCGCGAGAAGGAGCGAAACGACCGCGAGCTGGCCCAGCAGGCCGAGGAGAAGCAGGCCGAGGAGGCTGCCCACGAGGCAGACCCCGACCAGCCCGAGGGACAGGAGCCGCTCGACCCCGATCAGCTGCGCGGCGAGATCGCCGAGGCCCGCGAGGAGCTCGGCGAGACCGTCGAGGCCCTCGCCGCCAAGGCCGACGTGAAGGCTCAGGCCAAGCAGAAGGTCGAGGAGCAGAAGGCCCAGGTCCAGAACACGGTCGAGGAGCAGAAGGCTCAGGCTCAGCAGAAGTTCGAGCAGACCAAGTCCCAGGCCCAGGAGAACCCCACCCCCTTCGCGGCAGCGGCGGGCGGCGCGCTGGCTCTCCTCCTGCTCATCCTTTTCCTCAAGCGCAGGAGGTCGTAATGGCCAAGGCCCTATACACGCCGATCGGCATC
>JBBJOH010000074.1:0-6169 GCA_037720995.1 Thermoleophilaceae bacterium | reverse complement strand
TTGAAGCGGATCGACCTGCTCGAGGATCTGCCCGCCGAGCAGCTCGAGAAGCTCGAGGCCACGCAGGCCGCCGGCGGCTTCTTCCTGACCAACTCGCAGGTGGAGATGGTGCGCCGCGAAGCGCCGCACTTCGAGCAGAAGCTCCAGTCGCTAATCGAGCAGCGCGGCTTCTAGCGCCTGGACCGCCGTCGGTCCTCGTGGGCCGATGCGGCAGAGGATCGAACCGCTAGGCTCGCCCCTGGTGTGCCGGGAAGACTGGTCGGCGACACACGTCGTCGACCCTTGGTGTCCTTTCCCGTGAGCCACGCCACCCCTGCGCCACAACCGTCCCTGGCCGCCGCAGCCTGATGGGCCTCGCCATAGCGATATTCGCGGTAGCCCTCGCGGTGATCGCCAGCGAGCGCATCGATCGCACCAAGGTCGCCCTGCTGGGCGCGGGGCTGGTGGTCGTCACCCACACGATCGAGCAGGAGAAGGCGATCGAGGCGATCGACTTCAACACCATCGGCTTGCTGGCGGGAATGATGCTGATGGTCCGGCTCACCGAGACCACGGGCGTCTACACCTATCTGGCCATCAGGGCGGGCCAGCTCTCACGCGGCCGGCCCTTGGCGGTCGTGGTGTCGCTGGCGCTGACCACCGCGCTGCTGTCGGCCTTCCTGGACAACCTCACCACGGTCCTGCTGGTGGTGCCGATCACGTTCCTGCTCGCCGATGCGCTGGACATCGACCCCATCCCGCTGGTGATCATCGAGATCGTGGCCTCCAACATCGGCGGCACCGCCACGCTGATCGGCGATCCCCCCAACATCATCATCGCGGGCGCCACCGGGCTGTCGTTCTCGGCCTTCATCGTCAACCTGGCGCCGATCGCGGCGGTCACCTTCGTAGTGGTCACGGCGGTGCTCTACCTGGCCTATCGGTCGAGGCTGCAGGTGGGCGCGGAGGCGCGCGAGCGGGTGATGGAGCTGGACGCGGACGGCGCGATCGAGGACCACGAAGAGCTGCGCCGCACCGTGCCGATCCTCGTAGCCACCATCCTGGCCTTCTTCGTGCACAAGGCGATCGGCCTCGAGCCGGCCACGGTGGCCCTCTCGGGAGCCACGGTGATGCTCCTCGCCACCAGCCAGCGGCTCGAGGATGCGCTGGCCGGCATCGAATGGCCCACGCTGTTCTTCTTCCTCGGCCTGTTCGTGATGGTGGGCGCGCTGGAGGAGACGGGCGCGATCGGGGAGGTGGCCAAGGGCATCGGCGACGTGACCAACGGCAACCGCACCGCCGAATTGCTGGCCATCAACTGGATCTCGACGATCGGCTCCGGGGTGGTGGACAACATCCCCTTCACCGCCACGATGATCCCGGTGGTGTCCGAGCTGCACGCCGACAACGGGGGTGACGACGCCTACTGGTGGTCCCTCGCGCTGGGCGCCTGCTTCGGCGGCAACCTCACGTTGATCGCCGCGGCGGCCAACGTGGCCGCCGCGGGCATGGCCAGCAAGGCCGGCCAGCCGATCGGCTTCATGGTCTTCCTGCGAGCCGGCGTTCCGGTCACGCTGATCTCCTCGGTGCTGGCCACCGGGTACATAGCCCTGAGATATCTGTGAGGAGAGCCCGATGAGCCCACGCACCATCACCGAGCCGCTGGTCCGCGAGCCGCCGCTGGTGAACACCGACGACACCGTTGAGACGGCCGTGCGGGCCATCCTCGACAGCGGTTTCCCGGCCGTTCCCGTGGTCCACGCCGACGGAGGGCTGGCCGGGGTGTTCGGCGAGCGCGAGTTCATGGAGGCGTTGTTTCCGCGCTACTTCACCCAGCTCAAGTCGGCGAGCTTCGTGCGCCAGGCGCTCGACGCGTCACTGGAGAAGCGTGCCGGCTGCATCCGCGAGCGGGTCGGAGACCACCTGTTCACCGAGCACGTGGACGTGGGCTCCGACCACTCGGACAGCCAGATCGCCGAGATCTTCCTCCACCATCGCGTGCTGCTCGTCCCCGTATGCGAGGACGGCCGGGTGGTGGGCGTGGTCACCCGGCGCGACTTCTTCCGTGCGCTCGCCGAGCGCGTCCTGGAGCCCTCGTGAGCGCGATATCGGAGCGTTCGCGGCCGAGCGGGGAGGTCACGCCGTGGGAGGAGACCACCAGCCGTTCGGTGCGCGAGTTCCTGCAGACCGAGAGCGGCAGCGCCGGGCTGCTGCTGGCCGCCACGCTGCTGGCCCTGGTGTGGGCCAACTCGCCGCTGTCGGCGCTCTACGAGGACCTGTGGGGCATCCACCTCAACGTGGACCTGGGCGGCGCGAGCATCGACGAGGACCTGCGCCACTGGGTCAACGACGGGCTGATGGCCTTCTTCTTCTACCTGGTGGGCCTGGAGATCCGGCGCGAGCTCTCGCTGGGCGAGCTGCGCGACCGGCGTACCGCGGCCATCCCCGCGCTGGCCGCGCTGGCCGGCATGGCCGTGCCCGCCCTGCTGTACCTGATGGTGAACTTCGGTGGCGAGGGCGCTCACGGCTGGGGCATCGTCATGGCCACCGACATCGCCTTCGTGCTCGGGGTCGTGGCCCTGCTGGGATCGCGCTGCCCGCCGGGGGTGCGGGTGTTCCTGCTCACCCTGGCGATCGTGGACGACATCGCCGCGGTCACGGTGATCGCCGTCTTCTACTCGACCGGCATCGAGCCGGCCGCCCTTGCGGGCGCCGCCGGGCTGCTGGCGCTCGTGGTGCTCGCGCTGCGGCTGACCACCTGGCGCGGCCCCGCCTACATGGTCGCGGGCCTGGCGCTGTGGGTGCTCGCCTACGCGTCGGGCATTCACCCCACGATCGCGGCGGTGGCTCTCGGCCTCGTGACCGCGGTGCACCCGCCCCAGCGCAACAGCATCGCCCGGGCGGCCAGCCTGGCGCGCGTGTTCCGGCGCGACCTGTCCCCGGCCGGCGGGCGGGCGACGGCGCTGGAGGTGTCCGCGGCCGTGTCGCCCAACGAGCGCTTCCAGGGCGCCATCCACCCGTGGACCAGCTATGCCGTGGTGCCGCTGTTCGCGCTGGCCAACGCCGGCGTGCCGCTGGGCGGTGACGTGCTTTTGAAGGCCGCCACCTCCCCGATCACGCTGGGGATCATCGCCGGACTCGTGGTGGGCAAGACAGTGGGCATCTCGCTGATCTCGTTTGGCAGCGTGCGGCTGGGCATCGGGCCGCTGCCGCAGGGGATGGGGCGGGGCCACCTGCTGGCCGGCGCCTCCCTGGCGGGCATCGGCTTCACCGTCTCGCTGTTCGTGGCCGAGCTGGCCTTCACCGACGAGGCGCTGCGTGAGCAGGCGAAGGTGGGGGTGCTGGTGGCCTCGGCGCTGGCCGCGGCGATCGGGTGGGGGCTGTTTCGGCTGGTCGACGCGCGCTCGGGCGGCCCGGAGCGGGAGGCCGAGGCAGCGGGGCAGCTCGATCCACCCGTGGACACCAGCCACGAGCACCTCCGCGGCCCCGCCGAGGGCCCGGTGACGCTGGTGGAGTTCGGCGACTACTCCTGTCCGCACACGCGCGCCGCCGAGCCGGCCCTGGCCGAGCTGCGCGACCGCTTGGGCGAGCGCCTGCACGTGGTCTTTCGCCACCTCCCGATCGAGGACGCCCATCCCGATGCCCCGTTGGCGGCCGAAGCGGCGGAGGCGGCCGCGGCCCAGGGCCGCTTCTGGGACATGCACGACCGTCTGATGACCGACCGCGACACGCTGCCGGTGGCGGAGCTGATGGCCCACGCAGAGGCCCTGGGGCTGGACACCGAGCGCTTCGCCGAGGACCTGCGCTACCGCGTGCACGCTCCCGCCGTGGCCGCGGACGTGGACAGCGCCAGGCGCAGCGGGGCGCCGGGGACGCCCGCCTTCTACCTGAACGGCGAGCTGGTGGAGGGCCTCCCGTCGGCCGACGCACCGGAGCTGGCCGGGAGCAGCCGCGGCTAGGTCGCCCTCCGTACAGTCCCTTCCATGCAGCCCCCGCGGGTGACCTCCTCCCGGGTGGTCTACGAGAACCGGTGGATGACCGTGCGCGAGGACCGCCTCGAGCGCGCCGACGGCTCGCCCGGGCTCTACTCGGTGGTGGAGAAGTCGCCCGCGGCGGTGGTCATCGCGCTCGACGGCGAAGAGGTGGTGCTGATCGAGCAGTACCGCCACCCGGTGGGGCAGCGCTTCTGGGAGCTTCCCCAGGGCGCCTGGGACGGCGGCGAGGACCCCGACCCCGAGGAGCTAGCCCGGGGAGAGCTGGCCGAGGAGACGGGCCTTCGGGCCGGTGCTATGCAGCGCCTGGGCCGCCTGTACTTCGCCTACGGGATCTCGAACCAGCCCTTCGACGTCTGGCTGGCCACCGACCTGTCCCAGGGCGAGCAGGCGCTCGAGCCCGAGGAGGAGGGGCTGCGCGTGGGCCGGTTTGCCATCGCCCGAGTCGAGGAGATGCTGCGCGAGGGCTCGATCGCGGACTCGGCCACGGCGGCCGCCTTCGGCCTGCTGCGCCTGCACCGGCCCGAGCTGATGCCGCCGCCGCTTGGCTAGCGCGCGGCGGGGGCCCCTGCCTGCGTCGCCCCGCGGGCGCCCGTGATCACGGGCGCCTGCTCGGGCGCCGTGACTTCGGGCCATGCGCCCCGGTATACCGGGAGGATGCACGCGGTGGCCACGCCGATCGTCGCCGTGCTAGCCGGGGGCGGCGGCCGGCGCATGGGCGCGCCGAAGGCCACCGCCACGCTCGCCGGGCGTCCGCTCATCAGCTATCCCCTGGCCGCCGCACGCTGCGCTGGGCTGGAGGCCGTCGTCGTGGCCAAGCCCGACACCCCGCTGCCCAAGCTCGACGCAGCGGTGTGGGCCGAGCCCGCAGCCCCCCAGCACCCGCTGCGAGGCCTGGTCACGGCGCTCGAGCGCGCCGACGGACAGCCGGTCCTCGCGCTCGCCTGCGATCTGCCCTTCGTCACCCCCGATCTGCTCGCCTGGCTTGCGCGGTTGGGCGGCCCTGCCGCGATCCCCCGGGTAGGTGGCCGCCTCCAGCCGCTGCTGGCCCGCTACGACCCCGGCGCGGTCGCGCACCTCACAGAGGCGCTGGCCGGCGAGCTCCCGCTCAGCGAAGCCGTCGCGGCGCTGCGCGCGCGCCCCGTCGTCGAGGCACAGCTGCGCCGCTTCGGTCCGCCGTCGCGCCTGGCGTTCAACGTCAACACTCCGGCCGAGCTGGCCGAGGCCGAGGGCCTGCTGTCAGGGTAGGAGCGGACGCTGACCTACGGCTTCTTCTGGCCCGTGCCGAGCTCACAGGCGATCGCGAGCGCCTCCGCCGGAGAGCGACCTGCGCGCGCGCTCAGCCAGCACGCCGCCGGCGCGGCGACCCGCTCGGAGGCGTGAGCTGCCTCGCCGGCGAGGTCCAACAGGTCGGTGAGCTCCTCGGTCGTCGGCGCCTCCGTGCCCAGGCGCTGGGCGTAGGCGTCGATCCACTCCTTCGCGGTCATCGTCGGTTCACGTTACTGAAGGCCCGCCGGTCCTCATGCAGGCCGGCGCGCGGGCGAGCAGGCCGACGATCAGCGGTCTGCCCCAGCGCTCGTCGTTGGCGCGGTGTGATCGACAGGGTGCCGTTAACCGAGCATTCACGCCCCGCTTGCGAACCGGAAACCTCGGCAGCGCACGATCGCTGCATGGGCCGCCCCGCGACCAAAGCGTCCGCTGCCGAGACTGAGACGCGCACCGTGTGCCCCTATTGCGGGGTCGGGTGCGGCCTCGTGGCGAAGACCGAGGGCGGTCGGCTGCGCTCGGTGGAGGGCGATCCGATCTACCCCGTCAACCGCGGCCGCACCTGCCGAAAGCCGCTCGAGCTGCCGGCGGCCGTCCACGCCGCCGACCGCGCGCAGACGCCGCTGCTGCGCGAGCGCCGCAACGGGCGCTTCCATCCTTCGGAGTGGGACGCGATCATGCCTGAGCTGGCCGGCCGGCTACGCGCGATCGTCGACGAGCACGGCCCCGACGCGGTCGCCTTCTACCTCTCGGGCCAGCTGCTGACCGAGGACTACTACGCGGCCGTCAAGCTGGCGAAGGGATTCCTCGGCACCAACAACGTCGACTCGAACTCGCGCCTCTGCATGGCCTCTGCGGTGGCCGGCTACAACGGCGCGTTCGGCTCCGACGGCCCGCCGCCGGCCTACGCCGACATCGAGCAGGCCGACTGC
>JBBJOH010000073.1:0-6244 GCA_037720995.1 Thermoleophilaceae bacterium | reverse complement strand
ACGACCTCGTCGGCCGCCTCGAGGTTGGTCTTGGTGATCGTGTCCTCCAGGCGCGCGCCCTTGCCACGGCCGGTGAAGGAACCGGAGTTCACGTCGATGACCGTCATCGCCTCGGCGTAGTCGATGATCAGGTAGCCGCCCGCGGGCAGGTCCACGCGCTTGTGCAAGGTGGAGCGAATCGCCTTGTCGATGCCGAAGCGCTCGAACAGGGGATGCCGGGGATCCTCGTAGTGCTCCAGGCGCTCCAGCAGCTCGGGTGCGGTGCGGGAGAAGAAGGACTGCAGGCGGTGGTGCTGGCCCGGGTCGTCCACGATCGCCGACTCGAACTGCTTGGAGAAGATGTCGCGCACTACGCGCACCGACAGGTCGGCCTCCTGGAAGACCATCGCCGGCGCCTCGCTCTCCTCCGAGCGCTTGAGCAGCACGTCGTGCAACTTGTGCAGGTACTTGATCTCGCGCTCGAAGTCGGCCCGCTTGGCGCCCTGCGCCGCGGTGCGGATGATCGCCCCTCCTTCGCCGAGCTCGAGCCCCTTGGCCTGCCTGCGCAGGCGCTCGCGCTCCTTGTCGTCCAGGCGGCGCGAGACGCCGATCCCTTCGCCGTCCGGCACGTAGACCAGGTAGCGCCCGGCGATCGAGAGCTGCATGGACAGCCGCGGCCCCTTGGTCTTCAGCGGATCCTTGATCGCCTGGACCAGGATCTCCTGGCCCGGCTTGAGCAGCTCGGAGATGCGCTTGCCCTTGCCGCCGGTGCGCCCGCGGCGGGCCACCTCGACGCCGGGGATGACAACGTCGTCGGCGTGCAGGAAGCCGTTCTTCTCGAACCCGATGTCGACGAACGCGGCCTCGAGCCCGGGCAGGACGTTGTCGACCTTGCCCTTGTAGATGTTGCCTACTATCGAGCGCGAGCCGCGGCGCTCGACGTAGAGCTCACCGACCCGCCAAGTGGGGTTGCCGCCGCCCTCCGAGCGGCCTCGGCTCTTGGAGTTGTTGCCGGCCTCAGCGGGGGGCGTGCCCTCCGCCTCGAGGATCGCGACACGGGTTTCGCCACGGTCGGCCGTGACGAGCACTTGCTTTCTCAAAAATTCCTCTCATAAGGCTCAAAGAGCCAGTTCCCGGCCCTTGGCGAAAGCCGTCTCGCGCGCCTGCGCGTGGATCGACTGAAGAAGGCCAAGGGCCATGAAGGTGACGATCACCGAGGAGCCGCCATAGCTCATGAGCGGCAAGGTGACTCCGGTGATGGGCATGATCCCGATGGTCATACCCACGTTGATGAATACCTGGTGCATGAACATCGCGGTGATACCGGCCGCGATCAAAGTCCCGTAGAGGTTCTTCGACACGGTCAGTATCCGCAGGCAGCGCCAGATCAGCAATGCGTATAGAGACAAGACTAGAGCTGCCCCCATGAAGCCGAACTCCTCCCCCACCACGCTGAACACGAAGTCGGTGTGGTGCTCGGGCAGGAAGTCCAGCCGGGTCTGCGTCGCCTGGTCTCCGCGTCCGGTCCTTCCCCCGGCGCCGACGGCCACCAGCGACTGCGACTGCTGGTAGCCCTGCTTGGCCGGGTTGTCCTGCGGATTCACGAACGCGGTCAGGCGATCCATCTGGTAGGGCTTGAGCACCTGCACGCCCATCGCGGGTGCTGCGACCACGACGGTGACGATGGCGACGGCCGCCAGGCCGCCCAGCGCCGCGAAGTGGGTCCATCTGGTGCCCGCCACGAACAGGATGGCGAGCGCGATGCTCACGTACACCATTCCCGACCCGAGGTCGGGCTGGGCGACGACGAGCATCGCTGGGAAGATCGCCAGCAGCATGATCCTGCTGGTGGTCTCCTTCTCTCCTACCCGCCTCATGCGATCGACCGCGAAGGCCGAGAGCGTGAGAACCAGCAGGACCTTGCCGAGCTCGGAGGTCTGCAACGAGAAGAAGGGAAGCTCGATCGCCCGCTTGGATCCGCGCGCGACCGTCCCCGTTGCGTAGACGATCACGATCAGGCCGATCAGCAGGCCGTAGAGGCCCGCCTTCCACTCGCGCAGGCGCGAGTAGTCGATGCGCGAGATCAGGAGCATGAGCACCAGCCCGATGGCGCCGTAGGCAGCCTGGCGGACGATGAAGTAGTGGGGGTCCCCCGGGATGTCGGTCTGGGTGGCCTGGGTGATCGTGTACACGCTGCAGCCCATCAGACCGATGGCGGCGACGAGCAGCGGGACGTCTACGCCGCCGGTCAGCCGGCCGGGGCCGGCGGAGTCGCGGAAGCCCTGGACCGAGGTGCCATAGGGGGTGGCGTGCATCAGCGGTCCACCCTACCGGTGCCGCCAGGCGCCTTGAAAAGCATGCAACTCATCAGTTCGGGGCCGACCCCCCCTGCACGGGACCGTCCTGCTTGACGCCGAACAGCTGTCCGAGGATCGTACGGCTCGCCGGCGCCGCCGTCTCGGCTCCGAAGCCGCCCTGCTCGAAGGTCACCGCCACCACGTACTTTGGGTCGGGATAGGGCGCCAGCGCCACGTACCAGGACTGGTCCGCGCGCCCGCCGCCCTTCTCCGCGGTGCCGGTCTTGCCCGCCACCGGGATCTTGAAGCCCTCGAACACCGAGGCAGACGTGCCCCCGGCGTCGCTGGCCGCACTGCGCAGCCCGTCCAGGATGGCCTGGCGATACTCGGGCTTTACCCCGGCGTTGCGCTTGGGGGCTGTCTCCAGCTCCTGCAGCGGGCGGCCGCTGGAGTCCTCGATCCGCTGACCCAGCCGCGGGCGCACGACCTTGCCGCCGTTGGCGATCGCCGCATAGGCCACTGCCATCTGCAGCGGGTCGGCGGCCAGGTCGCCCTGGCCGACCGAGAAGTTGACGTTGTCGCCCACCGACCACGGACGGTCGAAGAAGCCGCACTTCCCGAACGAGATCTCCTGCGGCGTGGGCTTCTCCTTCTTCACGCAGCGCTGATAGCGCTTGTAGCCGCGGTTCCGGTAGTCCGGCGTGGGGATCAGCCCCGGGGTCTCGCTGGGCAGGTCGATGCCGGTCTTGCGGCCCAGCCCGAGCTTCTTCGCCCACTTCTGGATCAGCACCCCGTCGCCCTTGCCGTTGGCCTCCTGCCCGAGCCGGTAGAAGAACACGTCGCTGGAGACCGACAGCGCCTTGCGCAGCGCCACGGGCCCGTTCACCACGCCACCGGCGTTCTTGAACGTCTGGGCCCCCACCTTCAGCGAGCCGCCGTCGTACTGCACGGTGTCCGGCGTGATCAGACCGCCCATCAGCGCCGCGGACGCGGTGATCAGCTTGAAGGTGGAGCCGGTGGGATAGGCACTCTGGATCGCCCGGTTGACGATCGGCTCGCCGTTCTGCTTGGACGTGAGCCGCTTGTAGTCGGACTGGCGGATGACCTTGGAGAACTGGTTGGGGTCAAAGGAGGGGGACGAGCCCAGGCCCAGCACCTCCCCGTCGTTCACGTTCATGACCACGAAGGCGCCGGCCTTGCCGCCCAGCGCCCGCTGGCCGGCCTTCTGCACGTCGAGGTCGACGGACAACCGCAGCTGACGGCCCTGCTGGGGGCGGACGTTGCGCAGCTGCCCGCGCAGGTTGCCCATGGCGTCGACCTGCACCCGGCTGGCGCCGTTGCGGCCCCGCAGGAAGCGGTCGTACTGGTACTCGATGCCCGACTGGCCCACGCGGTCCCCGAGACCCACCCCGCGGTAGCGGTCGTCGGCCTTCTGCTCCTTGGTGATCTCCCCGACCGTGCCGAACAGATGCGCGCCCACCTGGCGGTGCGGGTACTCGCGCAGGAAGACCTGCTCCACGGTCACGCCCGGGAAGTCCTCCTGGTTCTCGAACAGGTAGTAGACGAGCTGCGAGGGCACGTCCTGCTTGACCGTGGCCGGCGAGTAGGGCAGCGCCTTCAGCTGACGGTCCACCGAGCGCTGGATGCGCGCGGCGGGGATTTTGAGCACCCGACCCAGGCGCTCGTAGAGCCGCGTGCGCTTCGCGCCGTCGTCGGGCAGCTTGCCGGGGTTCACGCGCACGGCCAGCCCGGTGCGGTTATTGACCAGCACCTTGCCGTTTCGGTCCACGATCTCCCCTCTGGGGGCCTGGACCTTGATCTCGCGTATCCGGTTGTCGTTGGCCTCGGCCCGGTACTTGTCGCCCGAGAGCACCTGCAGGTACCAGAGCCGGAAGAAGATCAGCGCGAAGGCCATCAGCGCGATGCCGCCCACCACGGCGACCCTGAGCGCCAGCTGCGGGGTCAGCGACGGACGCCGGCCGTCGTCGTCCATGTACACCGCTCAGACCTCCAACCCGCGCAGCCCGAGCGGGCCGGTCCCGCGCGGCTTGCGCCGGCGTCTGCGCGCGTCGAGGGGGTCGACCGCCAGCGCGGGGCGCAGCACGCGCCGGCAGAGCCAGAAGACCGGCAGGGCGATGATCGTGTTCAGGGCCGTGGCCACGAGCATCTCGCGCAGCACCAGCGGACTGACCGCGGCGCCCACGTCGAGCATGAAGGAGACCGCGGCGAAGGCGAGCGCCCAGCCCAGCGTGGCGACGGCGCCGACCGGAAGGGGGAGCAGCCCGTGGGCGGGGTCGCGCACCTCTCGGTAGCGCCCGACCCAGTAGCCCACGGCGGTCAGCACCAGCGACGACAGCCCCATCGTCCCGCCCACCAGCAGGTCCAGCAGCAGCCCGGTGCCAAAGCCCATGGCCGCGCCGGGAATGCTGCCCGCGTAGATGGCCACCGCGGCCACCACCAGTGGGGTCAGGTCGGGCGTGGCGCCAAAGAAGCGCAGCGGCCCCAGCCCGGAGAGCTGCAGGATCACGGCCACCAGCGCTATGGCGCCGGCGCGAAGGAATGCCCCGGGGGTCGGCCTCACGGCGCGGGCACCCCGGCCTGCTCGGTGGCCGTCCGGCCGCGCGAGGTGAGCACCTGAACGAAGTCGACCCGTCGCAGATCGGCGAACGGCTTTAGGTGCACCCGCTGGTAGAGCTCGACCTCGTCGAGGTCGACCTTGGTCACCCTTCCGATCGGGATGCCGCGCGGGAACAGCGACTCCACGCGCGAGGAGCGAAAGCCCGAGGTCACCACGGTGGTGCCCTCGGTCACGCGGCGCTTCTTCTCCACGAAGTCCAGCAGCAGATCGTCGGGCTTGCCCACCTCGGGCTTGACGATCCCGTTGGCCCCGTCGGGCATGACCTGGGCCGACACCGCGCTGGCGCCGTCGGTGATCAGCGTCACGTCGGCCGAGCCACCGCTCACCGAGGAGACCTTTCCCGCCAGCCCACCCGCGGAGATCACGGGTTGGTCCTTCTTGATCCCGTCATCCGAGCCCCGGTCGATCTTGACCGTGGAGTACCAGACGGTCGGCGAGCGGACGATCACCCGCGCGGCCACCGGCTTGGTGTCGGTGGGAAAGCCCGCGTCGCGGTTGAGCTTGACCAGGGCGCGCAGCTGCTCGGCGTCGCGCTGGGCGGTGGCGGACCCGCCCAGCTGCTTTCGCAGATCCTCGACCTCGGCCTGCAGCCGCTTGTTCTCCCCCTTGGCGTCGAAGGTGTCCCCTACCCAGCCGAACAGGTCGCGGGCGGGCTTGAGCGCCCGGCCGGCGCCCTTCTCCAGCGGGGTAAAGACCGTCTGGGCGCCCCCTTGGAGCGCGCCCAGGATCCCACCCCCGGATTGACCGAAGGACGCGGTGAGCATGACCATGGAGAGGATGACGAAAATCGCCAGGGCCGCCCTTCTCCTGCGGACCACTTTGGAGTCGAACATTCGAGCTGCCGCCCCTGCGGCGCCGCGTCAGCGACGCCGGCTGTTTCGGGAATTCTTGTTGGCGCGGTGGATGGCCTCGAACTCCTCGAGGCTGCGACCCGAGCCCACCGCGACGCAGGTCAGCGGCGACTCGGCCAGGTGCGCCGGCATCTGGGTCTCCTGGCGCAGCCGCTCGTCGAGGCCCTGGAGGAGTGCTCCCCCGCCGGCGAGCATGATGCCCCGGTCCATGATGTCCGAGGCCAACTCGGGCGGGGTGCGGTCCAGCGTCTCCTTGACCGCGTCGACGATCGCCTGCAGCGGCTCCTCGAGCGCCAGGCGCACCTCCTCGGAGGTCAGCACCACCGTCTTGGGCAGCCCCGAGACCAGGTCGCGACCGCGAATCTCGGCCTGCATCTCCTCGCCCAGGGGGTGGGCCGAGCCGATCTCCAGCTTGACCTCCTCCGCGGTCTGCTGGCCGATCATCAGCTTGTACTCGCGCTTGACGTAGTTGATGATCG
>JBBJOH010000072.1:0-6470 GCA_037720995.1 Thermoleophilaceae bacterium | reverse complement strand
CCGCAGCTGGTTGCGGCCCAGCTTGCGGTAGGGCTCGGTGTCGAGGATGCCGTTGGCGCGCAGGGTGGCGGCCACCGCGGCGGCGTCGACCTCTTCTGCCAAGTCGATCGTGCCCACCACCAGCGAGCGGTGCCCGGGCTCGGCCACGAACGGCGAGGCGAACTCGGACGCCTGGGCCCAGCCGTACAGGTGTGAGGACGACTCGGTCGTGCGCTTGACGCAGAAGTCGTGCAGGCCGCCGTTCTCGTTCATCCAGTCCACCTGCTCGGCCAGCAGCCACAGGGTGGCCAGGGCGGGGGTGTTGTAGGTCTGGTCCCTGCGCGAGCTCTCGACGGCGGTGGACAGCGAGAGGAAGTCTGGGATCCAGCGGTCCCCGCCGGCCAGCTCGTCGATCCGCTCCAGCGCGGCGGGGCTGAGAGCCGCCAGCCAGATTCCGCCGTCGGCGGCGAAGCACTTCTGGGGGGCGAAGTAGTAGGCGTCGGCCCGGCTCGCGTCCAGCGGCAGGCCGCCGGCGCCCGAGGTGGCGTCGATCAGCACCAGGGCGTCGCCCTCGGGACGCTGCACGTCCACCATCACCCCGGTGGAGGTCTCGTTGTGCGCCCAGGCGACCACGTCGCAGGTCTCGTCACCGGTGGGCGCCGGGGCGGATCCGGGCTCGGCCGTGTGCACCACGGGATCGGTGAGGAAGGGCGCGCCGGTGGTGACCTTGGCGAACTTGGACGAGAACTCGCCGTAGGCCAGGTGCAGCGCGCGCGTGCGGACCATGCCGAAGGCCAGCGCGTCCCACAGGGCGGTCGTGCCGCCGTTGCCGAGCACGATCTCGTAGCCGCCGGGAAGGCCGAGCAGCTCGCCGAGCCCCTCCCGCACGCGGCCCACCAGAGCCTTGACGGGCTTCTGGCGATGGGAGGTGCCCATCAGCGCGATGCCCTCCGAGGCCAGGCTCTCGAGCTGCTCGGGCCTGACCTTCGAAGGGCCGCAGCCGAAGCGGCCGTCGGCGGGCTTAAGGTCTTGCGGGATCTCCAGCGTTGCGGTCGTCATGGGCGACGGCTCCTCATCGGGGTCGTACGAACGGGCTGCCCAGGCGCGCGGCGAGATCCTGCCCCGATCGCTCCCCGGTGGTTGCCTCCACCTAGATGACGCCAGTCGCGAACGGGCGGACCACCTTAGCGCAGCCGTCGCAGCAGGTACTTGCCGCGCTTGCGGTGAACGCTGAACACCTCGATCGTGTTTCGCCCTTCGACGAGGACGCCCTCGGACACGAGCACGGAGTAGTACTCGGCCCGGTCGCCGCGGATGTGGACCGACCGCGATACGCCCCAGATCCGGCCGTTGACCGCCACGGCGACGTCGCGTCGCGCGCCGCGACGCCCGCCCGATATCCGCCCCGTCACGTGGCTGGGCACGAAGTCCGAGCGCATGCGTACCCGCCCGTACGCGCGGGCCTCGTTGAGCGACGCGCGCAGGCGCCCGCGCCCGATGACCCTGAAGGAGGACACCGGCCGGGCCCGCAGCCGGCGGTTGGGGCCGAAGTCGAGCAGGCTGCGCGCGCCCGAGCCGAACAGTCCCAGCTTTCGGCGCAGGGCCCGCTTGCGCCCGCCCGCCAGTCCGCCCCGGGAGAACGTCAGCCGGTGGATGGGTGCACGGGAGAGCACGCTCACGCGGCCGCGGCGGCGCACCTTGGCGCTGGTCGCCGGCCGGCCGCTGAGTCCGCGCGGAAGCGGGAGCCCGATCTGGCGGGCGACCGTGGGCAGAACGTCGTAGGTCCGGACCATCGAGCGACTCAGCCGCCCCCGGCGCTGGCCGGGCGCCTTGACGAACAGCGGGATGGGGGCGATGTCGAAGGCGTTGCCGGGCACGATCGTGCGGCGGTCGGTGGCCCCGACCCGGAAGGAGACGCCGTGGTCGGACATGACCACGAGCGCCGCGCGATCGTAGATCCCGGTCTGCTTCATCCGCGCGATCAGCCGTCCCACCAGCGTGTCCGCCGCTCCCACCTGCAGCAGGTGGCGCTGCCAGGACTGGCGGACCAGGGTGCTGTCGAACACGCTGCGGTCGCTGGAGGTCAGGCCAGGGATCGGCCCCAGCACGCTGCGGTCGTAGCGCCGCAGCGAAGGGGTGAAGACCCAAGGCACGTGGGGCAGCAGCGCGTGCTTGTAGTACAGGGTCGGCCGCTCGGAGTTGCCGATCGAGTCGATGAAGCGCTCGAAGCGTCCGCGGCGGTCGCGCGACAGGAAGTAGTGGGCGTTGTGCCGCCGCCGGCAGCCCCGATAGGGGCAGAGGCTGGTGGCCTCCTCCCCCACCTTCAGGCGATAGCCGCGGGCGTGCAGCATCGTGAAGAGGTTGCGCGGGTGCCCCCGGTAGGTGGCGGGGCGACCGACCTTCGGCGTGCGGCCGTCGAGGATCGAGGGAATGGCCAGCTTGCTGGCGTCGGAGGGAGTCGTGGCGTTGGCATACCAGGTGACGTTGCGCGCCAGGGCGGCCAGGTTGGGGTACCGGACCGGATCGATCCGTCCACGCCCGTCGAGCAGTGAGACCAGCGGCAGCTCGTCGAAGACGACCACGACCACAGGGGCGGTGGGACGCCGGGCCTGCGCGCCGGCGGGCAGCGCCAGGAGCGTCCCCGCCGTGACGAGCGCGGCCAGCGCCGCGACCGCCCGGTTCACGACAGGACCGCTCCGAGCAGCCGCGCCGACAGGGCTGCGACGCGCAGGGGTCCCGGATCCCCATCGCTCTTCTCGAAGCCGTCCTCGAAGCCCTGACGGGCGCTCTCGTCAACGGCGATGTAGATCGCCAGGGCGATCCAGAACAGCGTGGCCAGAGCGGACAGCACGGTGGAGACGATCCCGACCCAGAAGCCCGCTGCTGCCAGGTCCTTGTGCTTGGCGGTGTGGCCCTCGCCTATGAGCCGCCGGCCCTTGCGGGACATGACGATGCCCGCGATCCCCAGCCCCAGCGACACGACCGTGGAGAACGAGACGCTCAGCACCAGCAGCCCGATGCTCGAGATCGAGAAGGCGAAGCCGATCACCGCGGGGCCGTTGTCGGGCTCAGCCGGCGCGTGTCCCCATCCGGGCTGCGGCCCCGCCGGCGCCGGCAGCGGCTCCGCCGCTCGCGGGGGCGCGGTCAGATCCGGTCCCTGCCCGCCGGGCTCGGGTGGCAGGAACCCTCCGGAGCTCACGGGGCTTCCTCAGAACTCCGTGTCGATCCAGTCCATCTTCGCACGTAGATCCTTGCCCTCGCGCTCGATCTCGGTGCCGGCCTGCTGCTCGCGCATACGCAGGAAGCTCTCCTGGCCGGCGCGGTTCTCGGCGATCCACTCACGGGCAAAGTCACCATTCTGGATCTCGGTGAGGATCTCCTTCATGTGGGCTCGGGTGTCGTCGGTGATCACGCGCCTGCCGCGCGTGTAGTCGCCGTACTCCGCGGTGTTGGAGATCGAGTAGCGCATCCCGGCGAGGCCCTTCTCGTACATCAGGTCGACGATCAGCTTGAGCTCGTGCATGCACTCGAAGTAGGCCATCTTGGGGTCATAGCCCGCCTCGACCAGCGTGTCGAAGCCGGCCTGGACGAGCTCGGACACGCCCCCGCAGAGGACCGCCTGCTCGCCGAACAGGTCGGTCTCGGTCTCGTCCTTGAAGGTGGTCTCGATCACGCCCGCCCGGGTGCAGCCGATCCCCTTCGCGTAGGCCAGCACCAGGTCACGTGCGTTGCCGCTCTCGTCGGCGTGCACGGCCACGAGCCCCGGGATCCCCTCCTGCGCCTCGTACTGGCGGCGCACGAGGTGGCCCGGACCCTTGGGGGCGGCCATGCCCACGTCCACGCCGGGGCCCGGCTCGACCTCCCCGTAGTGGATCGCGAAGCCGTGGGCGAACATCAGCAGGTTGCCCTCTGCGATGCCGTCGGAGATCTCGTCGGTCCAGATCTGGCCCTGCTTCTCGTCGGGCAGCAGGATCATGACCACGTCGCCGCGGCTGGCGGCATCGGCGATGGAGGCGACCTGGAGCCCGTGGCCCTCGGCCTTGGCCACCGAGCCCGAGCCCTCGCGCAGGCCGACGACGACGTCGACGCCGGAGTCCTTGAGGTTCAGGGCGTGGGCGTGGCCCTGGGAGCCGTAGCCGAGGATGGCCACGGTCTTGCCGTCGAGCCGGGAGAGGTCCGCGTCGGAGTCGTAGATCACGGGCGCCAGCCTACTGAGAAGACGGATCTCTGGAACCGCCGCAACCGGTGAATGACGATTCATACGTCGTATGGACGAACGAGTCGTCGTTCAGGCTTGAAGCTGGCTTCGCAGCAGCTTGCCCGCGGCGTTGCGCGGCAGGGCCTGGACGCGCACGATCGCCTTGGGGACCTGGTAGCCCGCCAGCCGCTCGCGGCAGAAGGCGAGCAGCTCGTAGTCCGAGACCGGATGCCGCTCCACGACGTAGGCGGTCACCGCTTCCCCCCACTGCTCGTCGGGCACCCCGGCCACGCCCGCGTCCACCACGGCCGGGTGGGCGATCAGCGTGGCCTCCACGGAGGCCGGGGCCACGTTCTCGCCGCCGCTGATGATCAGGTCGGTGAGCCGGCCCTGAACCTTCAGCCGGCCGTCGCGGCCGATCCTCCCCACGTCGCCGGTGTGCAACCAGCCGTCCGGTCGCAAAGCGCCCGGCGCCACCATCGGCCCACGCACCAGGATCTCTTGGTCCGGGGCGATTGCCAGCTCGGCGCCGGGAAGCGGCGCGGCCGCCTCACCCCAGGGCTCGGTGACCGCGACCTGGGACGTGGTCTCGGTCATGCCGTAGGTGCTGCGGACCGGGATCCGGCGGTCGCGGGCCCAATCGAGCAGGTCCGGCGGCACGGGGCCTCCGCCCAGCACCAGCGCGCGCAGGCCTGGCGCATGCTCGAGCCCGGCGTCGCGCAGGCGCCGGACCTGCGTGGCCACCACCGACGCCAGGGTGTACTCGCCCGCCTCGAGGCCGGCGCGGACCGATCCCGACTCGAAGCGCTTGGCCAGCACCGCCGTGGCCCCGGCCCGCGCGGTGCGGATGAGGATCGCCAGCCCGCCGACGTGAAAGAGCGGCAGCGGGGCCAGCCAGCGGTCGCCGGGGCCGAGGTTCAGAACAGCGGCCGAGGCAGCGGCCGCGGCCTCGTGGTTTGCCACCGTGAGCTCGACCGGCTTGGGCTCGCCCGACGTGCCCGAGGTGAACAGCACCGTGTGCACGGCGTCGGGGTCCATATCCCGGGCGGCGGGGACATCCGCCTCGAAGCCGTCGACGATCGGGGACTCGATCACCAGCCGGGCGCCGGCCAGCTCCCGCTGGCGGCGCTGGCCGTCCGCCGGCAGCCTCGTGTTCAGCGGCACGAGCGCCGCCCCTATCCGCGGCAGCGCGTGCAGGAGGGCCGCGAACTCGAGGCCGGGCGTGAGCGTGGTGGCCACCCGATCGCCGGGCGCCACTCCGAGCGCGACCAGGCGCCGGGCCGCGGTGGTGGCCTCGGCGTCGAGCTCCGCGTAGGTGAGGATGCCGGCGTCCGCCTCGACCGCGGGATGGTCGGGCCACATCCCCGCCGCCGATGAGAGCCACTCGTCCAGGACATCTATCGTAGGGCCGCGATGGACGCCGCCGCCCCCTCCTCCTGGACCGCCGAGCAGGGGGGCCGCACGATCGCGCCCGGTGCCGACTGGCAGGCCGCCGGCGACTACGAGGACATCCGCTACGAGACGGCGGAGGGGATCGCCAAGGTGACCATCGACCGCCCCGAGGTGCGCAACGCCTTCCGGCCCCAGACGCTGATCGAGGTGTCCGGCGCCCTCGAGCGGGCCCGCGACGACACCTCGGTGGGCGTGATCGTCCTCACCGGCGAGGGGCCGCTGGCCTTCTGCTCCGGCGGCGACCAGCGCGTCCGCGGGGACACCGGCTACATGCGCGAGGGCGACGAGGTCGGTCGCTTCCACGTGACCGACCTCCACGTCCAGATGCGCCGGCTGCCCAAGCCGGTGGTGGCCATGGTCGCCGGCTACGCGATCGGCGGCGGGCACGTGCTGCACGTGGTCTGCGACCTGACGATCGCCGCCGACAACGCACGCTTCGGCCAGACCGGGCCGCGCGTGGGGTCGTTCGACGGCGGCTTCGGCGCCGGTCTGCTGGCCAGCCTGGTGGGGCCCAAGAAGGCCAAGGAGATCTGGTTCCTCTGCCGTCAGTACGGCGCCGAGGAGGCCCGCGAGATGGGGCTTGTGAACACGGTCGTGCCGCTGGAGGACCTGGAGCGTGAGACCGTGGCCTGGTGCCGGCGGATGCTCGAGCTCTCGCCCTTCTCGCTGCGGCTGCTCAAGGCCAGCTTCAACGCCACCGAGGACGGCTTCGCGGGCATCCAGCAGCTGGCCCACGACGCCAACCTCCTCTTCTACGCCAGCGAAGAGGCCCAGGAGGGCCGCAACGCCTACCGCGAGAAGCGAGCCCCGGACTTCGCCAAGTTCCCCAAGCGGCCTTGAA
>JBBJOH010000071.1:0-6485 GCA_037720995.1 Thermoleophilaceae bacterium | reverse complement strand
GGAACCATCGCTTCAGAAAGTGTAGTGGGGTGCGGCGGCGCGCCACCGCGGTCGGGCGGGACGCGGCGTCACCGCCCGGGGGGCGAACATCAAATCCACGCGACTTGACCACCGTATGGGTAGTCAACCCGAGAGGATTCGCCCGGACACGGTGATCGCGCGGAGAGCCGCGGGGCAGGACGGAGTCGTGTCGCGCGCGCAGCTGCGCGCCGACGGCCTCAGCGCTCGTGTGATCGACCGCCGTGTGGAGTCCGGCACGCTCCGAATCGTGCACCGCGGCGTCTATGCCGTCGGCTACCGGACACTGGCAAGGCAGGCCCTCTGGCACGCCGCCCGCATGGCCATCGGGCCGGATGCAGCCCTCAGCCACCTCGACGCCGGAGCGCTCTGGCGGATGGTCCGCGGGGTTGCGGGCCCGGTGGCCGTCACGCTTCCGGGCGGGAGCGGGCGGGGCGAGCGGAGAGGCATCGAACTCCACCGCGCGGCCCTCCCGCCCGGCGACGTGATCGTGCGCGATGGCCTCCGCGTGACCTCGCCCGCGCGGACGCTGCTCGACCTCGCCGCGATCCTGGCGCCCCGCGCGCTGGAGCGAGCGCTGGACGAGGCCCACTACCTGAACCGGGTGTCGGCCAGGGTGCTCGCGGAGACCCTCGATCGCAACCGCGGGCGCCGCGGCGCGACGGCCCTTCGCCGCGTCCTGGCCGACCATGAGCTGGGCTCGACCCGCACCGAGACCGCGCTCGAGGAGCGCTTCCTAATGCTCGTTCGCACCGCCGGCCTGCCCGAGCCGCGCTGCCAGGTGTGGATCGGTCGCCACCGAGTCGACTTCCTGTGGCCGGCGCAGCGCCTGATCGTTGAGACCGACGGCGAGAAGGCCCACCGCGGGAAGCGCCGCCAGGCGAGAGATGCGGATCGCGACATCGCGCTCGAGGCGAAGGGCTATGTGACGCTGCACATCGACGAAGCCGAGGTCGACGATCAGCCAGGCTCTGCGGTCGGCCGGGTCGCGGAGGCGATCAATGGCCGCGCCAATCGCGCCGCCACCAGCCCGGCAAACTCGGGCAGCGACCGCCGCAAGCCCTCGTCGCGAAAGCCGTAGCGCTGATAGAAGCGGTTCGCCCGCCGGTTGTCGACGAAAGACCAGGCGGTCACTGATCCGAACCCCGCGGCGGCCAGCCACGCCAGCCCGTCCTCGATCAGAGCATCCGAGAGGCCCGCGCCCCAAGTCCCGGGATCCACGAACAGGGTCCAAACCTCCCCCTCGGCGCCCCTGTCGCGACTCGGGCCGACGATGCAGTATCCGACCGGGCCGCCGTGGCCCTCGACCAGCGCCACTCGCACGTCGGTCTGCTCGATCCGCTCGACGATCCGCTCGCCACCGCCGGCGAAGGCCGACCAGTCGAAGTCGGCGGGGAGCAGCGGACCGAGTCCGGCCCGTGCCGATCGCTCCCGGAGCCGGGCGAGAGCCGGTGCCTCGCTTGCGGTGGCGGGTCGGACCCGCCGGCTAACGCCCGCCGGCCATCGCCGGCAGGATCACCAGCGTGTCCGAGTCCTTCACCGACGTGTCCAGCCCATCGAGCACCCGCACGTCCTCGTCGTTGAGGTAGACGTTCACGTAACGATTCAGCGCGCCGTCAGAACCGAACAGCTGCTCCTGGGTGGCCGGGTGGGCGTCGGCCAGCGCGTGCAGAGCCTCGCCCACGCTCGCGCCCGAGACCTCGACCTCCTTCTCGCCGCCCGTCGAGGGCCGCAGCACGGGTGGGATCTTGGCCGTCGGCATGGGCGCGGACCCTACTAGCCTGCCGCGGCGCAGAAGGCTTCGTAATCCTCGAAGACGCCCATCTCATCCTCAGGGATGTCCTCGGGCGGGCGCGAGCAGATCGGGCAGTCCGGGTCCCGGCGCACCTTGAGGTTGGTGAAGGTGGTGCCCAGGGCCTCGTAGAGCAACAGCCGCCCGATCAGCGGCTCGCCCGATCCCGTGACCAGCTTCACGACCTCGATGGCCTGCAGCACGCCCATGACCCCGGGCAGCGCTCCGAGCACGCCGTTGGCGCCGCAGGAGGGTGCGAGCTCGGCGGGTGGAGGCGTGGGGTACAGGCAGCGGTAGCACGGGCCGTCGTAGGGGGCGAAGACCGCCAGCTGGCCGTCGAAGCCCAGGATCGAGGCCGACACGACGGGAATCTGCAGCCGCACGCTGGCGTCGTTGAGCAGGTAGCGCGTTGGGAAGTTGTCGACGCCGTCGACGATGATGTCGTAGCCCTCGATGATCTCCATGATGTTCGAGGCATCCAGGCGGGTCTGGTGCTTCACGACGTTCACGTCGGGGTTGATGTCGTTGATCGCCGTCTGAGCCGAGTCGACCTTCGGCTCGCCGATCCGGTCGTTGGTGTGGATCACCTGGCGCTGGAGGTTGGACAGGTCGACGACGTCGTCGTCGACGATGCCGATCGTGCCGACGCCGGCCGCGGCCAGGTAGAGCGCGGTAGGAGCACCCAGTCCGCCGGCGCCCAGCAGCAGCACCTTGGCGTCCAGCAGCTTGAGCTGGCCCTCGATCCCGATCTCGGGCACCAGCAGGTGGCGCGAATAGCGCTCATGCTGCTCCGCGGTCAGCGCGCGTGGCACCTCGACGTCGTAGCCACGGTCCTTCCACAGCGTGATCCCGCCGGTCATGGATGAGACGTCCTGGTAGCCCAGCTCCTCCTGGAGCGTCTTGGCGGCCAGTGCCGAACGGTTGCCCGACGCGCAGTAGAGGATCACGTGGGAGTCGGCCTTCGCCGCACCCTCGATGCGCGACTCCAGATGCCCGCGCGGGACGTGCTTGGCGCCCGGGATGTGGGACTGCTCGAACTCCTGCTGCTCGCGGACGTCGACCACGACTGTCCCGTTGCGGTCGTCCGGCAGATCGTGGACCTCCTTGGGGTCCACCTCCGTGATCTGCTCCTTGGCCCTGCGGATCAGTTCCGCGCCGCTTGCCATCGCACTCCCCATACCTGGTCGGGATTCAATACTTCAGAAAGGATAGCGACCCCCGGGAGGGTGAGCCCACCAACAAAAGCGGGGCGCCCCGAAGGACGCCCCGCGCAGGTTCCCAGACCCTTGCTGCAGAAGACTTCGCGGCATCCCGTCAAAGCTTCTGGAAAGAGTGTCGTACAAGCGGGCTTCTGCCGATATGGGGTCCAGACCCTATTCGTGAGAGCTCGCCTGACAAGACGCCGCGACGACTCGCTCATCGGCCAGGTGGTGGTGGCCAACGTCGTGCTGGTCACGCTGACTCTGGTGGCCGGCAGCCTGGTGGCGGGACTGGACCTGTCCAGCGAGGACGGTCACTGGCAGCTGCTGGTGCTGGTCCTGGTCCTGGCTCTGACCTTCGTGGTCAACATCTGGATGCTCCAGCGGCGCTTCGGACCGCTAGAGCACCTGATCGACAGGATCGAGCGGATCGACCCCGCCGAGCCGGGCTCCTTCACGATCCCCGGCGACCCCGTCGAGGAGATCGACCGGCTGGGCCGCTCGTTCGCCCGCCTGCTCGAGCGCGTGGAGACCGAGCGCGGCCGGTCGCGTCAGCTCGTCCTCCGCGCCCAGGAGGAGGAGCGCCGGCGCGTGGCCAGAGACCTCCACGACGAGGTCAACCAGGCCCTGACCGCCATCCTGCTGCGCCTCGAGGCCCTGAGCCAGGACGTCCCGCCCACCCAGCGGGCCGAGGTGACCGAGCTCAAGCGCCTGGCCGCCCAGGCCATGGACGAGCTGCTGAACCTGGCCCGGCAGCTGCGCCCCACGGCGCTCGACGATCACGGCCTGATCACCGCGATCGAGGCCCAGGTGCGCGGCTTCGGTGAGCGGACCGGCATAGAGGCCCGGCTGCAGACCGAGGGCGACCCCGCCGCCCTGAACGACGAGAAGCAAACCGTGATCTACCGAATAGCCCAGGAGGCGCTGTCCAACGCGGGCCGCCACGCCGGCGCCACGCGTGTGGACGTAGGGCTGACCGCGATGGAGCAGGGCGCTCGCCTGCGGGTGGCCGACGACGGTGCCGGCTTCGATCCCGCGCGTGCGCGTGCGGGAGGACTCGGGCTCGAGGGAATGGCCGAGCGTGCGCGGTTGGTGGGCGGCGAGCTCGACCTGCGATCGGCTCCCGGGCGCGGGACCGAGATCACCCTGAGGGTGCCGTGATCTCCGTCCTGATCGCCGACGACCACGGGATCGTGCGCTCCGGCCTTTCGATGCTGATCGGTCGCCAGGTGGACATGCGGGTGGAGGGCGAGGCCCAGGATGGAATCGAGGCCGTCGACTCCTGCCTGCGCCAGCGGCCCGACGTGGCCGTGCTCGACGTCTCGATGCCCCGTCTGACCGGCCTGCATGCGGCGCGCCAGATCAAGGCCCAGCTGCCGGGCATCGCGGTGCTGATGCTCTCCATGCACGACGACGACGCGTACTTCTTCGAAGCGCTGGAGGCGGGCGCCTCGGGCTATGTATCCAAGCGCGGCGCCGACGCCGACCTGATCGACGCCATCCGCACCGTCGCCGACGGCCGGACCTTCTTGAGCTCGCGCACCCAGCAGGCGCTGATGCGCCAGTGGCTGAACGACGGCGCCCCCGCCGAGGACCTCACCCCCCGCGAGCTCGAGGTGGTCAAGCTGATCGGCGAGGCCCACACCAACCGCCAGATCGCCGATGCGCTGAAGCTGTCGGAGAAGACCATCGAGTCCCACCGCGGCAACGTGCTGGCCAAGCTCGGGATGCGCGATCGGGTGGAGCTGGTGCGCTACGCCATCCGCCGCGGGCTTGTGGAGCCATAGCCCGCGAGCCGGCGCACTGCCGGTACGGCTGCGCGGGGGCCCCAGCCAGACTTGGTCGTCAGCACGCTGCACTGGTCTCCTAACCTCGGGCACGTGAACCCCCGCGTCACGATCGCCCTCGCGCTCGGCGTGCTGTTCGCCTTCGTCGGTCTCGTGGCTCTCGCCAAGCCGGACAGGGCCGCCGCGCCGCAAGCCGGCGGCGAACGGTTCGAGGGCGCCACGCTGCCCGAGGGTCTGAGGGCGCCCGACTTCGCGCTTGCCGACGAGCAGGGCAGGCGCGTGACGATGCGTGAGTTTCGGGGCCGACCGGTGATCGTGAGCTTCCTCTACTCGACCTGCCGCGACAGCTGCCCGCTTCAGGCGCAGCAGATCAAGGGGGCGCTGAACGAGCTGGGCGCCGACTACCCGGCGCTCGCCGTCTCGGTCGACCCCCCGGGCGACACCCGGCGCAACGCACGCGCGTTCAACTCGAAGCAGCGGATGACCGGGCGCCTGCGCTGGGTGCTTGGCAGCCGCACGAAGCTCGAGCCCGTCTGGAAGGCCTATGCCGCGACGGGTCAGCGCGACGACGTCGAGCACAACGCCCGCTTCGTGCTCGTGGATCCCAAGGGCACTCAGCGGGTGGGCTACCCGGTCGACAAGGTCACCCCGGAGCGGGTGGCCCACGATCTGCGGCTGCTCGCGGCCGGTCGCTAGCCCCGGAGCCCGGGCGCAGATCCGATGCGCTCGAACGTGGCGCATGCGCGCCGTTACCCTAGCTGGCAACTAGGATTTGACCTGACGATGATCTTCTCCACCAAAGCCGAGTACGGAGTGCGCGTGATGGCGCACCTCGCGGGCCGCTCCGCGAGCGACGGCCCGACATCGCTGCACTCGATCGCCGAGGCCGAGGGGCTGCCGCAGGCCTACCTCGAGCACCTCGCCGCGCGGCTGCGCCGGGCGGGGCTCGTGGAGAGCCGGCGTGGCGCTCGCGGCGGATACTCGCTGGCGCGGCCGGCCGAGGCCATCACGATGGCCGAGGTGGTGCGCGCGCTCGAAGGTCGGATCGCCCCGATCGAATGCATCACCGATGGAGCCGACGGCAACCTCACGTGCGTACGCGAAGGAGAGCCTGGGCACACGCCGTGCCCGACGAAGCTCCTCTGGAGCCGCGTGCAGGGCTCGATCGTCCGCACCCTGAACGACATGACCCTGGCGGAGCTGGCCCGACCCGCGGCCCCCGCACCCACCCGAACCGAAGCGGAGACCCTGAACGTATGAGCCTCGAGATCAAGAACCTTCACGTCCGTACCGAGGAGCGCGAGATCCTCCACGGCGTGGACCTGGAGGTGTCGAAGGGCGAGACCCATGCCCTGATGGGTCCCAACGGCTCGGGCAAGTCCACGCTCGCCAACACGATCATGGGCAACCCGACCTACGAGGTCACCGAGGGCCAGATCGTGTTCAACGGCGACGACTTGACCGAGGCCGACCCCGACGAGCGCGCCCGCGCAGGCCTGTTCCTGGCCTTCCAGTACCCGGCGACCATTCCGGGCGTGTCGGTGGCCAACTTCCTCCGGATGGCCGTGAACGCCCGCCGCGGCGAGCCGATGAAGGTCAAGGACTTCGGCAAGTACATGCGCGAGAACGTCGAGCTGCTGAAGATCGACCCGTCGTTCGTGAGCCGCTACCTCAACGAGGGCTTCTCCG
>JBBJOH010000070.1:0-6495 GCA_037720995.1 Thermoleophilaceae bacterium | reverse complement strand
GGCGAAGGCTCGGTCGCGCGTGAGGACCGTCAGGTCCTCACGGAGTGCGTGCACGATCAGGACGCGGTCGAAGGGGTCGTTGTGGTGGCGTGGGAGCTCGGCGGCGGCCTCGAGCAGAGCTGCGGAGATCTCGAGCATGCGGAACTCCAAGGCGAGGATGGCCGCGAGGTGGCGGGGCGCCCGCAGCCTGCTTGCCTCTCGCTTGATAGCTGCCTCCCAGATCGAGATCGGGCTGAGGCACCGGTCGATCGTGGGGTCGAGCAGAACGGCCCGCTCGGCGTCATTGAGACGGTCGGGGTCGCCGAGCGCCCAGAGGGCGATGTGGGTGTCGACGAGGACGGCGCTCACGCGCCGTAAGGTGCGAACTCAGGAAGCGGGTCGTCGAAGTCGGGCCCGATCTCGATCTCTCCGGCGAGCGCGCCGAGGCGCACCGGGGCATGCTCGACGCTTACCGGGACGAGCCGCGCCGCGGGCGTGCCGTTGCGGGCAATGATGACCTCCTGGCCCCTTTCCGCCGCCGCGACGAGCTCGCTGAGGTTGGTCTTCGCGTCGTGCATGTTGACCCTCATAGCTAAGACAGTAGCTAGGCAAGAGGCCGGCCGCCATCTCGCCCGTCACGCGGTGATCCGGCCCTGGGAGCGTCCTCAGAGACCTGCGCGGAGGCTCCTGCCGTATTGCTGTTGGTAGTAGGCGGCGTAGTCGCCGGAGCGGATGGGGGCCCACCACCACTCGTTGTCGCGGTACCACTGAACGGTTTGTGCGAGGCCCTGCTCGAAGTGGGTCTGGGCCTGCCAGCCGAGCTCCTCGCGGATCTTCTGTGAGGAGAGCGAGTAGCGGCGGTCGTGGCCCTTTCGGTCGGTCACGTACTCGATCAGCGACTCGTCCTGGCCGGTGAGGGAGAGGATGCGCTTGACGACCTCGATGTTCTCGCACTCGTCGGGGCCGCCGACGTTGTAGGCCTCGCCGGGGCGTCCTTTCTCGAGCACGAGGGCGATCGCCCTCGCGAAGTCCTCGACGTAGAGCCAGTTGCGCACCTGGCGCCCGTCGCCGTAGACGGGCAGCGGGTCGCCGTGCAGGGCGTTTAGGACACAGAGGGGGATCAGCTTCTCGGGGTACTGGCGCGGCCCGTAGTTGTTCGATCCCCTACAGATCACCGCCTCGATGCCGTGGGTGTGGGCGTGGGCTGAGACGAGCAGGTCGCCGCCGGCCTTGGTGGCCGAGTAGGGAGAGGAGGGATCAAGCGGCGAGGCCTCGGTGAACGATCCCGACTCGATCGACCCGTACACCTCGTCGGTCGATACCTGCAGGTAGCGAGAGACACCGAGCTCGCGGGCGGCGTCAAGCAGGGTGCCGGTGCCGATCACGTGGGTGACCGCGAAGGGGTCCTGCCCCTCGATCGAGCGGTCCACGTGCGACTCGGCCGCGAAGTTGACGATCGCATCGGCGCCCCGCATCGCCTCCCTGACCGCTACCGGATCCTCGATCGCCCCCTCCACCAGCGTGTGCGCCACCCCCTGAAGGTTCTCCCGCCGACCGGCGTAGGTCAGCTTGTCCAGCACCACCACATCGTGCTCGGCGGCCACCAGGCGCACGAACGTCGACCCGATGAACCCCGCCGCACCCGTCACCAACAACCTCACGGCCTGTCCTCCAGGTAGGAGCGCAGACCGGTGCGCCAGTCGGGGAGGTGGATGGCGTCCTCCCACTGCGTGCCGAGCACCGAGTACGGCGGCCGGGGGGCAGGGCGCGCGAACTCGGTTGTGGTGGTGGACAGGACGCGGCACTCCACGTCGGCGTCGGCGAAGATGGCCACGGCGAAGTCGTACCAGCTGCACTCGCCGCCCGCGGACATGTGATGCAGGCCGTAGGCGTCGGTGTCCAGCATCCGGACCAGTCCGGCGGCCAGGTGGCCGGTGTAGGTGGGAGAGCCGATCTGGTCGCGTACCACCACCACCTGGTGGTCGCGCCCGCCGATCGCCAGCATGGTCTCGACGAAGTTGCGCCCGCCGGCCCCGAACAGCCACGAGGTGCGCACGATGAAGTGGCGCGCGTTGGCCGCCGCGGTGTCGATCTCCCCGGCCAGCTTGGTCTCACCGTAGACCGACATCGGCGACGGATCGTCGGACTCCAGGTAGGGACGGTCGCCGCCCCCGTCGAAGACGTAGTCGGTCGAGGGATAGACCACGGTGGCCTCCACGGCGGCGGCCGCGGCCGCCACGGTCTCGGCCGCCTCGGCGTTCAGCCGCATGGCACCTTCGCGGTCGGCCTCGGCGCCGTCCACGTCCGTGTAGGCGGCGCAGTTGACCACGGCGGCCGGGCGCTCACGGTCCATTACGCGCCGGACCGAGCGGGCATTGGTCACGTCGAGGCCATCGCGGTCCAGCGCCACCACCTCGTGGTTGGCCGACAGCGCCGCCTGGACGACGTCCTGTCCGAGCATGCCCCCGGACCCGCAAACGAGCAGTCTCACGGCGACAGCTTTATCAGGGGGTGGCGCACCCGCCGGCCGGCCTGGCTACAGTGGCGCACGTGTTCAGGGCTCACCTCGCGCGCGTGATGGTTGGAGCCGCCGCCGTCCTGCCCGCCCCAATCGTGGCCGGGGACGTACCCGACCCCTCCGCGATCTTCGACAACGGCCAGCACGTCGCGGTGGTCACCGCCAACGGCTGGGCCCCTTCGATGCGCATCTTCACGTCTGGCGACCAGAGGAGCTGGAAGCTGCGCGGCGCGGTCTTTCGGAGCCCGCCCAGGTGGACCAAGGCCAACATCTGGGCCCCCGAGCTGTTCAAGCTCAAGAGCGGTCGCTACGCCGTCTTCTACAGCTCCCGGTCTCGCCGCAAGGGGGACCCCTGGTTCTGCATAGGAGTCGCGTTCGCCAACGCGGCCACCGGTCCCTACCGGGACCTGGGCAAGCCGATCCGGTGCGGAAAGGTCGGGTCGATCGACCCGTACCCGACGCGCGACGCCAACGGCAAGCTGTACCTGCTGTTCAAGGACGACGGCAATGAGTTCAAGCGCCCCACCCACATCTTCGCCCAGGCGCTGGCCGAGGATGGCAAGAGCGTCTCCGGGCCGTCCAAGGAGCTGATCCGGGACAACTCCAAGTGGGAGGGCAAGGTGGTCGAGGGGCCAAGCGTCGTGCGCTCCGGCGAGTACTTCCACATGCTCTACTCCGGCGGCCTGTTCGGCGGCACCAAGGGGTGCGACTACGCGGTCGGGGTTGCGCGCGCCAAGTCGCTGCTGGGGCCGTGGGAGAAGTTCCCCGGCAACCCAATCCTGAAGGGCGGCAACGGGTGGCAGTGCCCCGGGCATGGCACGGTCTACCCAGGCGCGGACGGCCGGCTCACCACCCTCTACCACGCCTATCGCGCGGGAAGCGGCAAGATCGCCGGACGCCAGATGCTCACCGAGCCGGCGTCGATCTCGCCTGACAACTGGCTCAAGGTCGGTGAGGACGGCCTGCCGCCGGCTCCGTCGCCGGGCGCCGCGCCACTGGCCTTCAGCGACAACTTCCGCGGCAAGCTCAACGTGCACTGGGAGTGGCCCTTCATGCGCGTCCCGGGCAGGGCCACCGGCAAGGGCCTCAGGCTGCGCGGGGCAAAGGAGGGCAAGACGCGCCTCGATGCCGGGGTGATCACGCGCCCGACGTCCACCCAGAACTACACCGCCAACGCCGTCGTGGACCGGGGCGCCCTGCGCGGGGCGGCCCAGGGCGGCCTGGCCTCCTACCGCAACGAGTTCGAGGCCATCGGCCTCTCGGTCAGCCGCGGCGAGCTGACCGTGTGGCAGCGGCGCTTCGGCAAGTTCCGCCGGCTCGCAAAGGCGAAGGCCCCCAGGTCCAACCTCGTGCATCTGCGGATGGTCGCTCGCGGCAACACGTTCCGCTTCCAGTACAGCCCCGAGGGGATGGTCTTCAAGAACGTGGGGCGCAAGAGCTACCGCGGGCCGATCGAGGAGTCGGCGCGCATGGCGCTCACGGCCGGTGGGCAGCGCTACGGCGTCGCCCGCTTCACGTCAGCCTCGGTGGCCGATAACTAGGCAGCGCCGCGGTCCTCGCCGGCTAGAGGATGCTGATCTCGGAGTTGTCGCCGATCACGAAGCGGTGGGCTCTGGGCACGGCGGGGGAGCGGGCGATGGTGGCGTTCTTGCCGATCAGGGAGGCTTCGATTCGGGCGTCGAGGTCGCGGACGGTTGAGCCCGAGAGCACGATCGAGTGCTCGAGCTCGGCGTTTGCGATCGTGACGTTCTCGGCGATGGCGCTGTAGGGGCCGATGTAGGCGTCAGTGATCGTGGCCCCGGCGCCGATGACGGCGGGGCCGCGGACGGTCGCGCGCAGCAGCCGGGCGCCGGCCTCGACGACCACGCGGCCCTCGATGCGTGAGTCGATCGCCTCTCCGTCCTGGCGGCCGACCACGTCGTCGAGGATCAGCCGGTTGGCCTCGAGCATGTCGGCGACCTGGCCGGTGTCCTTCCACCAGCCGTGCACGACGTGGGGGTCCACCCGCGCGCCCGTGTCGACGAGGTGCTGGATGGCGTCTGTGATCTCCAGCTCACCGCGCGCTGAGGGCTCGATCGCCTCGGCCGCGGCGAAGATCGCAGGCGTGAACATGTACACCCCGACCAGCGCCAGCTCTGTGGCCGGTGACGGGGGCTTTTCCACCAGCCGCGAGACCCGTCCGTCGACCAGCTCGGCGACCCCGTAGTTCTCGGGGTCCGGGACGGGGGTGAGCAGGATCAGCGCATCCGGGGCATCGGCGCGGAACGTGTCGACCAGCGCGGTGATGCCGTTTCGCAGCAGGTTGTCGCCCAGGTACATCACAAACGACGAATCGCCGATGAACTCCCTCGCGGTCAGCACCGCGTGGGCAAGGCCCAAAGGCTCGGCCTGGTCGATGTAGGTGATCGACACCCCAAACTGCGACCCGTCTCCCGCCGCCTCCCGGATCTCGTCGCCCGTCTCGGGCGCCACGATGATCCCCACCTCGGAAATGCCCGCCGCCGCCATCGCCTCGATCCCATAGAACAGAACCGGCTTGTTGGCCACCGGCACCAGCTGCTTGGCCGAGGTGTGAGTCAACGGACGCAGACGCGTCCCCTTGCCCCCCGAGAGAATCAGGCCCTTAATGGATGCCGCCCGGCTTGCGGTGGTCCCAGCAGCGCCTCGGCGGCGGCCAGGACGGCGGCGCGCGCGTCCTCGGGCTCGAGCACGGCGGCGTCGCCGGCCTCCTTGAGGATCTCCCGGCTCAGGTAGTCGTGGCCGCCGAAGGGCATCTCGACTATCACGGCGCCGTCCTTGAGCTCCTCGGCCACCGGTCGGTCCTCCCGCGCCCAGCGGGCCCGCTCGGGGGAGATCCAGACCCTTGCCCGCTGGGAGGTCGGCACCTCGCCGGTCGTGGGCCAGCCGGCCACGTCGGGCTCCACTCCCTCGCGCACCTCGTAGGTCTCGTCCAGCACGTCGGCGGAGCGGATGCGGTCCAGCCGGAAGGAGCGGGTGGCGTCCTTGGCGGGCTCGAACGCGTGCACGTACCAGCCCTCGGTGCCGTTCATGAGCTGGTAGGGCTCGATCGTGCGGCGGGTGAACTCGTCCTCGTCCTCCTTGTAGTGCTCGATCTCGAGCAGCCGCCGGTCGGCGATGGCGGAGGAGACCACGCGCGCGATCTCGGAGTCGTCGCCCTTGGCCGTGGTGATCCGCAGCCCATCGGTGGCCGGGTCGCGGCCGAGCGCGTCCACGATCTTCTCCCGGGAGGAGGTAAGCGACCCCTCGGGCAGGTGCTCGCCCACCAGGTCGATCGCCGCCACCAGCGCCTTGGCCTCCAGCGGCAGGAGGCGGGCGGGGCGGGCGAAGTTGTCGCCGTAGGGCTCGGGGTCGACCTCGATCGTCTCGCCCTGGATCTCCGCGTAGAGCACGTAGGACCCGCCGCCGAAGTTCACGACGTTGAGCACGTCGATGTCCTGGCGCAGCTCGGCCTCGGAGATCTGCAGCGACTCGCACAGCGCGCGCAGCTCGAGCTTGCCGGCGCGGCGGGCGGCCTCGATCAGGATCCCGGCCAGCGTGACCAGCCGGGCGAAGCGCTCGGGCCGGATGGCGGTCTCGCGGCGGGCGTCCTCGTCGTCTTCCTCGCGGACGCGATGGGGCCCCGCCTCGGCCAGCTCGATCGGCTCGGAATGGCGCTCGATCACCAGGTCCACGCGCTCCCGGGCCTCATCGACCAGCTCCGCCGGGGCGAGGATGCGGGCCCGGGCGCCCAGTCCGAGCACCCAGGAGATCAGCTGGCGCGAGTCGCCGTAGGCCGTGGAGAAGACCACGCCGTCGCCGGAGCCATTCGGCACGGACGCCGAATGGCTCGAATCCTCTTCTGTGGCCTCCTCGACCGTACCCACGTCGGGGCCCAGGTGGCGGCGCACGAGCCACTCGATCCGGTCCGAGAGCCAGATGCGGGCCGTGTCGCGCTCCTCGCCCAGCTGCCAGTCGGCCCGGGTGGCGTAGGTCCGGGG
>JBBJOH010000069.1:0-6555 GCA_037720995.1 Thermoleophilaceae bacterium | reverse complement strand
CCCTCGACACCGGCGCCGCCGGGAGCCTGGGTCATCTGGGCGAAGGCGATCTGAAGCTGGGACAGCGCCTGGCGGATCGGCTCGCCCTGCTCGGGCGGGCACAGCGGCGACAGGGCCCGGGCCCCGTCGATCGCCAGCTTGGCCTGCTGCAGGTCGACCTCGGCCGAGGGATCCTGGCCCGGCTCGCCGCTCAGGCCCAGGCGGCGCCCGGCCAGGTTGATCAGCGTGGCCGTGGTCTGCAGGACCACGTCCTCCACGCGTATGTTGCGCATCTGCTCATCGAGCGCAGCGCGCAGCTCCTCTTCGCTGGGCTCGGGTTCTTCGGCGCTCATTCCTACCTCCGTGTCGCTGGCTCGGCCACTTCGCCTCCGGCGTACGTCCGCCCGGTCATCGCCACCTCGGCGGCGAAGATCTCGGGCATCGTTGCACCATCGGCCAGTGCGGCTCGCTGCCGTTGCGCCCCGTTTGCCTCCGGCAGCTCGGGATCGATCCGCAGGCTTGCCCGGGCCGGGGCCGTCCAGGCCATCAGGCGGTCGGGGATCGCAGCCGCCGGGAAGACCTCTTTGCGGCCCAGGTCGATCATCGTTCCCTGGGTCCCGTAGCGGATCGCGCGCCAGAAGTTCTCCTCGATCAGGCGACCAGGGTGGTGCTCGGCGGGCACGCTCTCGTCGTGATCGATCGCGGCCTGGGCCACGCAGGCGACGATCATGGCCGCGAGCGCCGTGGAGTCCTCGGCGCTGGACTGGGCATCGCAGATGCGGACCTCCACGGTGCCGAAGGAGTGATGGGGACGGACGCTCCACCACAGCTGGGTGTTCTCCACGATCGAATCCGTCCGCAGCAAGAGGTTGACGTAGTCCGCCCAGGAGGCAAAGTCGCCGAAGGGCTCCGGGATGCCGCAGCGCGGAAAGCTCTTGGTGAAGATCTGGGAGCGAACCGACTGCAGGCCCGAGTCGCGGCCGTCCAGGAACACCGAGTTGGCCGAGAGGGCCAGCAACTCGGGCAGTACCGGACGCAGCCGGTCACAGACGGCCATTGCGCGGTCGGCCCCCCGCACGCCGACGTGCACGTGAAGGCTGAAGGTGTTGTTGCGCCAGGCCACGTACTGCAGCCCCTCGTCGAGGCGCCGATAGTGGTCGGTGTCGATGATCCGCTGCTCCTGCCACGGACTCCAGGGATGCGTCCCCGTGGCCGACAGGAGCGCGTCCTCGCGAGCGGCCAGGGCGAAGAGCCGTGCCCGTGCCCCGCGCTGGCGCTCGATCGCGTCGGCAAAGTCCGCCCCCCGGCCCGACCGGATCTCGATCTCGGACTCGATCAGCTCGCCGGCCACCGACTCCGCCAGCACGGCGTCAACCTCGGCCGCGTCGCGCAGCTCGACGAATCTGGGCACGAGCTCCCGCGAGGAGGGGTCGAGGATCCCGAACTCCTCCTCGAGGCCGACGGTGAAGTCCTCGGAGGCCTCGAAGACCTCGCGGGCTCGCGCCATGTCCAGCATCTCGGTCGCGGGGTCAGGCCAGGTAGAAGTAGAGCGCGTAGAGCAGGTCCACGGCCGGCGAGGACGCGTGAACGGTGACCTCGGGCGGCACCGACAGCAGCGCCTCGGAGTAGTTGAAGATGATCTTCACCCCCGCCTGCACGAGCTCGTCGGCCACGTTCTGGGCCGCATCGGTGGGCACCGCGATCACCCCTACCACGATCTCGTCCTGCTGGACCACCGTCGACAGGTCACCAAAGGACCGTACGGTCAGGCCCTCGCCCACCTCCATGCCGATCTTCTCGGGGTCGGTGTCGAACAGGGCCACCACCCGGAAGCCGTGGTCGGCGAAGATGTCCGAGCCGGCGATGGCCTGGCCCAGGTGGCCGGCCCCGAACAGCGCGATGTTGTGCTGTCCGCTGGTGCGCAGGATCTTGCGGATCTGCGAGACGAGCGCTTCGACGTTGTAGCCCACCCCGCGCTTGCCGAACTTCCCGAAGCCGGACAGATCGCGGCGGATCTGCGTCGAGTTCACGTGGGTGTAGTCGGCCAGCTCCTGGGAGGAGATCGTGTCCTTGCCCATCTTCTTGGCCTGGGTCAGCACCTGCAGGTAGCGCGACAGCCTGGCCGCCACGCCGATCGAGAGGCGCTCCGGCGTCCCCGGTTGGGAGGCCGACGGCTCAGCCAAGTGGTTGCCGAAGCTCACGGGCCCACTCTACTGAGCGCGCTCCTGATCAAATTGGCGTCGAAGCCCAGCTCCAGCGCTTCCTCCCCGTCCACGTCGAGCACCGGGATGCGCTCGCCGTACTCGCGGTGAAGCCGGGGGTCGAGCGAGACGTCGAGAACCTCGAGCTCGAAGGGCGTCTCGGTGCGAACCGACTCCAGCTCGGCGTAGGCCTCCTCACAGAGATGACAGCCCGCCTTGCCGTAGAAGGTCACGCGGGTCACAGCCGAGCCGCCGCATCGAGCCCCAGGTAGTCCGGGTAGGGCAGCGGCTCGGTGAAGCGCGCTGCCGCTCCGATCATCGCCGCGTTGTCCGTACAGAGCTCACGGGGCGGTATCCAGACCCGGATCCCCAGCCTGACTCCGAGCTCCTCCAGGCTGTGGCGCAGCTCGCTGTTGGCCGCCACCCCGCCGCCGATCGCCAGCCGAACTGTCCCCTCCCGGGCCATGGCCTGGGCGGTGCGGGTCATGAGCGCCGCCACGATCGCGCGCTGGTAGGAGGCCGCCAAATCTGCCCGGCGCTCAGCCGCCTGGGCCTCCCCCAGGTCCCTGACCGCGTACAGCAGCGCGGTCTTCACCCCGCTGAAGGAGAAGTCCAGTCCAGAGGAGCTCGAGCCGTTCCCACCTGGGGCAGAGCGGGGGAAGTCGAAGGAGTCGGGGTCTCCCTGCCGCGCCAGTCGATCCAGCTCGGGACCGCCGGGATAGCCCAGGCCCAGCAGGCGGGCGCCCTTGTCGAACGCCTCTCCGGCGGCGTCGTCCAGTGTCTGACCCAGCACGCGGTAGGAGCCGGGCTCGTCTACCCGCGCCAGGAAGGTGTGCCCTCCGCTGGCCACGAGGCACACATACGGCGCCTGCACCGGATCGCCGCCCAGCGTGCTGCCCACCACATGGCCATGCAGGTGGTCCACGGCCGTCAGTGACAGCTCCCGGGCGGCGGCCATGGCCTTTGCCCAGGACACCCCCACCAGCAGCGCGCCGATCAAGCCCGGGCCGCGCGTCACCGCCACTCGCCGGACGTCGTCCAGGCCTGCCCCGGCCGCCTCGAGCGCATCGGCGGTGACCGCGCCGATCAGCTCCAAGTGGGCCCGCGACGCCAACTCGGGAACCACACCGCCGTAGCGCGAGTGCAACAGCCCCTGGGAGGAGATGACGTTGGATTCGATCCACCCGTCCTGGGTGACCAGAGCGGCGCACGTGTCGTCGCAGCTGGTCTCCAGCGCCAGGATCACGCGCGGGCGGTGCGAGCCCGGCCGGCGGCGGCGTTGCCGTTTGGCCGGGCGTGATCCGCGGTGCGCCACATGATCACGGCATCCTCACGGTTGTCGTGGTAGTAGCCGCGCCGGCGGCCGGCGTCGCGAAAGCCGAAGCCCTCGTACAGCCGGATCGCCTCCGCGTTGGAGGTGCGCACCTCGAGCGTGTACTGCTCGCCGGGGCCGTCGGCGACCGCGAACAGGTGCTCCAGCAGCGCCTTCGCGATCCCCTCCCGCCGGAGGCGATCGTCCACGGCCACGTTCATCAGGTGCCAGATCGTGTCGTAGCGCGAGCAGATCAGGTACCCGACCAGTCGCTCGCCCCTGGTGGCCGCCAGGCAGATCCCCGACGCCTTGGACAGCTCGAGCACGAACATCGCCAACGACCACGGGGTGGTGAAGGCGCGCCGCTCGACTGCGATCACCTGCGGAAGGTCGGTGTAGGCGAGGCGTCGGATGTCGGGGGGCGCGTTCACTGGGGCTGGACGTCCGGTTCCCGCAGGTAGTGGGGCAGAGCGGCCTCGAGGGGCGAGGGCGGAGCGTCGACGGCCAGCCGGCAGATGGCGAGCGCGCTCAAGGCGTGTCCACGATCCTCCGGCGGGGCGACCCGCACGCCGCCTGCCTCCAGAGCCTCCCGGAATCGTAACGACCCGGTCCCGGCCGCCACCGGAGAGAGCCCCGACTCCGCCACCCGCCGCGCCAGGACCTCCGGCGCGGCCGCGAACGGCGCCCACACCTCCTCGCCATCCTCGTACAGAGCGGCGAACACCTCGCCGCGGCCCGCGTCGATGAGGGGCAGTCGACGATGGGCGTCGATGCCGGCGGCCAGGGCCGCGAGCGAGGAGACGGGCCGCAGCTCCAGGCCCCGGGCCGCGGCCAGTCCGTGCGCCGTCGCCAATCCGATCCTCAGACCGGTGAAGGCGCCGGGCCCCACGCCGACGGCGACCGCGTCGAGGTCGCCCCAGCCGAGCCCGGCGCCGGCCAGCGCCGCCGCGGCCGCCGGCATGAGCTCCCGGGCGTGGGCGGGCCGGGCGCCGATCTCCCCGACCCCCGGGTCGCGGGCGAACCCTTCCCCGTCGCTCTTCAGGACGGCCGTGACACTGGCCGGCGTCGAGGTGTCGAGACCCAGGATGTTCACGGCGGGGTGATCTCGATGCGGCGACGGTCGCCTCCGGAGTGCTCGAGGTTCGCCCGGGCTGCCACACGGGCGATCACCGCTTGGCCCACGCCGGGCCACTCGACGAAGCCGATCCGCTCGGGGGTCAGGTAGTCGTCCAGCAGCGCCCGGTCCTCACCCGAGAGGTCCGACAGCCGGTAGAGATCCAGGTGGGCGACCTCCAGCCGCCCGGCCAGGACATGACCGATGGTGAAGGTGGGACTGGTCACGGGCCCCTCGACACCGAGAGCGCGGGCCGCGCCGCGCACGAAGGTGGTCTTCCCGCTGCCCAGCTCGCCGCTGATGAGGACCACGTCGCCGGGGCCAAGGCGCCGGGCCAGCTCGGCGCCCGCCGCCTCGGTCTGCTCGGCGCTCTCGCTCTCGACAGTCACCCGCCCGATTGTGAAGCGTCGCCAAAGGGCGCCTCGCCCAGCAGGGCAGGCAACCGGGCGAAGTCCTCGCGCAGCTGTTGCTTGACCGCGGGGGTCCTGAGGGCGGCCGCGGGGTGGAAGATCGGAAACAGCTTGACGGTTCGCCCGCCCATCTCCCGCTCCTGGGGAACTCCGTGCACCCGGGTGATGCCCTGCGGAGAGCCGGTCAGGAGCTTGGTGGCGAAATTGCCCAGCGTGCAGATCACCTTCGGCTCGATCAGCTCGACCTTGCGTTCCAGGTAGGGCCGGCAGGTCGCGATCTCCTCGGGCTGGGGGTCGCGGTTCTCGGGGGGGCGGCAGAGCACCGTGTTGGTGATGAACACGGACTCCCGGGCCAGGCCCTGCTCGGCCAGCAGCTCGTCGAGCAGCTTGCCCGCCCGGCCCACGAAAGGGATGCCCTGCCGGTCCTCGTGAAATCCCGGAGCCTCGCCCACGAACATCAGGTCGGCATCGGCGTTGCCGGCTCCGAACACCACCTGCGTCCGGCCGGCTGACAGCGCGCACTTCACGCAGTCGCGCGCCTCCCGGTACGAGGCGATCAGGTCCTCCCTGCGTTCTGCGGATGGACGGCCCACTGCGCGCCAGCCTACGAGGCATGGACGGGGGCGGCCCTTTACGAGATCGACAAGGCTGTTGATCGCGTCGATGGCGTCGAGATCGGCAGGGGATGTCCATCTCGTGAGTGGCGTCCCGCTGATCGAGCGATAAGCTTGACGGCAGCAGGCCGCTACCCGCCAGGGAGTGGACCAGCTCATTCACTTCACATGACGGCCGCCTCTCACCGGGGGCGGAAGGACGATGGACTCGATCGACACAGATCATCTCTCCATGCCCGGGCGCGTCAGCGTCGTGGGTCCGGGTCGCCCGGGCCGGGTCGCGGCGTGAGGACCGTGCGCACGGTCGCGGACCTGCGCGCCACGCTGGGAGCCGCCCGCGGCGCGGGCCGGACGGTCGGCCTGGTGCCCACCATGGGCGGCTTCCATGCGGGCCATCTCTCGCTGATGCGCGCCGCCGGGAAGGAGAACGACGTGGTCGTGGTCTCCCTGTTCGTGAACCCGGCGCAGTTCGGCCCCGGCGAGGATCTCGACTCCTACCCGCGTGACGAGGCCGCCGACGCGGCGCTGGCCGAGGCAGAGGCCGTCGATCTGCTCTTCGCCCCCTCTGCGGACGATGTCTACCCGGCCGGCTTCTCCACCCGGGTGACGGTCAGCGGACTGACCGACGTGCTCGACGGCGACCCCGAGCGGCGCGGCGCCGCCCACTTCGCCGGCGTGACCACCGTGGTGGCCAAGCTGCTGAACATGGTGGGCCCCGACGCCGCCTACTTCGGCCAGAAGGACGCCCAGCAGGCTCTCGTGATCCAGCGCATGGCCCGCGATCTGGACGTACCCGCGCGGATCGAGGTCCGTCCCACCGTGCGCGAGCCCGACGGACTGGCCCTGAGCTCTCGCAATGCCTACCTGGAGCCGCCGGAGCGCGAGCGGGCCCTGTCCCTGAGCCGGGCGCTGGCTGCCGCGGAGG
>JBBJOH010000068.1:0-6625 GCA_037720995.1 Thermoleophilaceae bacterium | reverse complement strand
CCCAACGGCGCCGGCAAGACGACCGCGATCAGCGCCGTCTGCAACCTGATCCGGGTCACGGAGGGCGAGGTGCTCGTCTTCGGCGAGCCGATCACCTCGCTGCAGGCGCGCAGCTGGATCGGCCTGGCCGAGCAGGACATCAACCTGGACCGCTTCCTCACCGTGCGGGAGACGCTGGCCTACCACGGCGGCTACTTCGGCATGGGCCGCGAAGAGGCCGGCGAGCGGGCCGAGGAGATGATCGAGGCCTTCGCCCTGACCTCGAAGGCCGACGTGCGCGCGCCGAAGCTCTCGGGGGGCCAGCGCCGCCGGCTGCTGCTGGCCCGCGCACTGATGCACCGCCCGCGTCTGGTGATCCTCGACGAGCCCACGGCCGGGGTCGACGTGGAGCTGCGGCGCGAGCTGTGGCGCTACATCCGGCAGCTGCACTCCGAGGGCACCACGATCCTGCTGACCACCCACTACCTCGAAGAGGCCGAGGCCCTGTGCGAGGAGATCGCCCTGATCCGCGAGGGCAAGCTGATCGCCCGCGACAGCGCCGCCGGGCTGCGCGCCCACTACGGCGCCGACACGCTGGCCGACGTCTACGTCAAGGCGATGGAGGTCGCGTGACGCCCACCGCGCGCGAGGAGCGCATCCGCGGCGTTGGCCCGGCGAGCACCGCAGCGACAACCATCACCGGCAGGCAGGGGATGTACTGGCTCGCCCGGCGTGAGACCTTGCGCGTGTCCAAGCTGTGGACGCAGACCATCCTCGCGCCGGTGGTCTCCTCGCTGCTGTTCATCCTGGTCTTCGGCCTGTCGCTCAGCGGCCGCGTGCGCAACGTCAGCGGCGTCCCCTACGACCAGTTCATCGTGCCGGGCCTGATCGCCATGGCGATGGTCCAGGCCGCGTTCACCAACAACGCGTCGACCCTGTTCCAGGCCCGCTTCGACCGCTACATCAACGACATCCTCTCTTCGCCCATGCATCCGTGGCAGATGACGATCGGGTTCGTGATCGGGGGGGTCTACCGCGGTCTGCTGATCGGCGTGGGCCTCCTGGTGCTGTCGGTGCTCCTCACCGGCATATCGATCGCCCACCCGGCGGCGCTGATCGCCGTGGTGGCGCTGTGCCTGCTGCTGTTCGCGTCCTTTGGCACCGTCGTGGGTGTGTACGCCCAGAGCTGGGACTCCACCTCGTTCATCGCCACCATCGTGATCATGCCGCTGGCGTTTGTGGGCGGCACCTTCTACTCGGTCAGCCTGCTGGCCTCCCCGTGGGAGGAGCTGACCCACGTGAACCCGATCTTCTACATGGTCCAGGCCATGCGCTTCGGGCTGCTGGGCGAGAGCGACGTGAGCATCTGGCTCTCGCTGGGAGTGACCGCCGCGCTGGCCATCCCCGCCTACCTGTGGGCCCAATGGCTGTTCACCACCGGTCGCAAGCTCAAAGCCTAGACCGCCTCGAGCGCCGGATCGAGTCCTGCCGCGCGTGCCCGCGGCTGGTCGAGTGGCGCGAGCGGGTGGCGCGGGAGAAGCGGGCTGCGTTCGCCGACCAGGAGTACTGGGGCCGCCCGGTGAGCGGGTTCGGCGATCCAGGGGCGGCGATCTACGTCCTGGGCCTCGCCCCGGCCGCCCACGGGGGCAACCGCACCGGGCGGGTGTTCACCGGCGACCGCTCGGCCGACTGGCTCTATGCCTCGATGCACCGCACCGGCCTGGCCAACCAGCCGGAGTCTGTGCACGTCGACGACGGCCTGCGCCTGGACGGCGCGTTCGTGGCCGCCGCCGTGCGCTGCGCGCCGCCGGCCAACAAGCCCACCCCGGCCGAGCGCGACACCTGCCTGCCCTACGCAGAGCGCGAGCTCGAGCTGCTCGATGTCCGCGTGATCGTGTGCCTCGGGGCCTTCGCCTGGGACGCCGCCCTGCGGATCACGGGACCGCCGCCCAAGCCGAAGCCGAAGTTCGGTCACGGCGCCGAGCACGTGACCCGCGAGGGGATCACCCTGGTGGGCTGCTTCCACCCCAGCCAGCAGAACACGTTCACCGGGAAGCTGACCGAGCCGATGATCGACGGGGCCTTCGGACGAGCGGTGGAGCTGGCCTACGGCAGCACCGCCGACGCGCCAGGATGATCACTTACCGCACGAGCGTGTTGCGCCCATGCGACGACGACCAGCTGGAATCCGTCCGGCGCCTGAAATGAGGAGCCACGACCTTTGCCAGCCGGAGGCCGGGCCGCGGCAAGTCGAGACGGATGATCAAGCCCTCAGCCGAGCGTCTCACCGCCCTCGATCTCACGCATCCCCTTGGGGACCGTCATCGCCGACATACCCGTCGCACGGACCACCGCCGCCTGCCATACCCGTCGCACGGACCACCGCCGCCTGCCCGCCACGGCCATGCGACAACGCCTCACCCGCCCACAACGGGCGTGGACGCTTATCAAGCTCCCCAGCCAACGCCCGGTAGCGATCGAACACCCGACTCCGAGGGGTCCTGACGAAACGTCCCACATGGGGACGTTTCCTCAGCAACGTTCAAGAAACGGGTAACGGGACGACGAGGTGGGTGACGGGATGGCCAGGCGGGTAACGGAAAGCGCTTGGTCCACCTCCTACCCGGGAATCTCCTCCGCCAGCCGCTGCGGATGCTCGAGCGGCACGAAGGTCCGGCCACCGTCGACCTCGACGAGCCGCGCGTCGGCGAATGCATCGCGCAGCCGGCGGGCCGCTCGAGCTTGAAGAACCTGTCCGCCGCGCCCCACACGAGCAGCACCGGTCCCTCGCAGGAGCCCAGCCTCCTCGACACGTCGAGCAGCTCCGCGGGTCCACGGCCCGCGCGAAGCGGGTCCTCGCGGACCACCTCATGCCCGAGGCACGGGTCTATCCACGCCCTGGTCTGGACGGAGTCCAGGTCGGCAGCCAGCATCCCGAACCCGGCCGGCGAGTGGCGCACCGCGCACGCGCCTGCGCCAACGGCCCAGCCACGAGCACGACATGGGCTGCGCGCGCAGGCGGGCGACAACGTAGATGTGTATTCGTCTCCCCAAACGGAGCGCACCCCCGAGTACCGCCGCGCACCCCAGGACCTTCACGAGGGCTGCGCTCCACGGCGTCCCGGATGTCATCGCCGAGCGCCAACTTGGCCAGCACCTGCAGACCATCGATGGCGTTGGACTTGCCGCTGCCGTTGCGGCCTATGAGCAGCGTGAGATCCCGAAGCGGAAGGACGGCGTCGCTGAAGGATTTGAACTGCGTCAGTCGCAGCTCCTCGATGTACGGCGAGGGGGCCATTCATCCAGCGCGACAGACCAAACGGTCCGGTCAGGCGGCGCCGCCGGCCATCTGGCCTACGGCAGCTCCACATCGGCGGCCAGCCGCTTGTAGCCCTCCACCGAGGGATGGTCGCCGTCGATCGTCCACTCGGCCTTCATCCGGCCGGGCTTTGCGGGATCCACGAGCCTCCGGTACCAGGGGTAGACCGCCACGTCGAGCTCCCGTCCGATCTCGCCGATCATCCTGTTCAGCCTGCGAATCCGCCGGTCGGCCCCCGGGTAGCCGTTGTTCCAGGGCAACACCTCGGCCAGCGCCACGCGCAGGCCCATGCGCTTGCCCTCCTCGACGGTCTCGCGCAGGTTGCGCGCGGCCGTCTTGACCCGCCGCATCTGGGCGATGTCGTTGATGCCGCCCTGCACGATCAGCACCGAGGCTCCCTTGGCGCAGTCCTTCAGCCGCGCCCGGATCTCGTCGGTGCGCTCGCCGAACACGCCGCAATTGCGAAAGCGCACGGCGGGCATCCGCAGCTGGGTCCAGTACTCATACTGGCTCTCGGGGTCGAGCCCCACCTCGCCGATCCGGTTGCGCACGCCCGGGTCGGGATCCCAGCTCGGCGAGCCGGCGGTGATCGAGTCCCCCAGCGCCGCCACCACCGTCGTGCGCTCCGCCGGAGGCGCCCCACGACCGAGCTTGACCTCCGCCTGGGGCCCATCGCCGCCGCCACAGCCAGCCACCGCGGCCAGGCAGATCAGGCTGAACAATACGCGGGCGGGCAGAGGGCTCATTCAGCTTCTGCCTACGCAGGTCACCCCTACGGCGGATCTGTCCCGGGGCGCGGATCGAGCACGTCGTGGCGAGCCGGTCGACGCAGACGCACGCATGCCGCTACCCTCACGGCGTCGTAACCAACCCAGGCCGAATCCGCGTCCGTCCCACGGTCGCGGAACGGGGGAACCACCGGGCCTCAGGGCCCAGGGGCGAATCGCCGCGCACAGCGGCGTAGCGCAATCTTTTCAGCGCGAGCCCGTCAGCTAACCCCGCAGGCCCTAGAAGAGAGGGATCGATTACCCGTATGAAACGTCGTTCTGGCCCCCTGCCGCGTCGCGCGGCAATCGCGATCGCGACAACACTAACCCTGCCCCTGACCGTTCCCGTGGTCGCTGACGCCCAGCTGGGCGACAAGACGCTGCGCAAGGGCGACTCCGGCTCCGAGGTCAAGGCGCTTCAGCGCGGCCTCAACAAGGCCGGCTACAAGACCAGCACCGACGGAGAGTTCGGCGCCGACACCGTCAAGCGCGTGCGCGCCTTCGAGGGCAACGAGCAGCTGCGGGTGGACGGCAAGGTCACCCCCTCCGACGCCCAGAAGCTCGAGTCGGCCACCGAGCGGGGCAAGAACGGCGAGGAGGAGCTCCCCACCGGGGGGGCAACGCCGGACAAGCAGGAGAAGGCCCAGACCCAGCCCGGCGAGAAGGGCAGCGTGGGACCGGACGGCTTCGCCGTCGCCCCGGCCGGCGCGCCGCCGGAGGTCAAGGAGGCGATCGCCGCGGGCAACGAGATCGCCAAGAAGCCCTACAGGTACGGCGGCGGCCACGCCAAGCTGATCGACTCCGGCTACGACTGCTCGGGCTCGATCTCCTACGCGCTGCGAAAGCCCGGGATCATGAAGTCCACCCTGGCCTCCGGCGCGATGACCCGCTTCGGCGAGAGCGGAGCGGGCAAGTGGATAACCCTCTACGCCAACTCCGGCCACGCCTACATGGTCATCGCCGGCCTGCGCTTCGACACGAGCGCCCGCAAGCGCGAGGGCACCCGCTGGTCGGACACCCCGCGCACCACGCGGGGCTACACCGCTCGCCACCCCGAGGGCTTCTAGCACCGGATCGAGGGCCTCCCTCGGCGAGCACCGCGCCGAAGCTCTCCATCACACTGAGGAAGCCCGTCCGAGAGGAGGCGGGCTTCCTCCATGACCTCGACCACCGTCCCGATAGCCGACCGGCCGCAGGGCAGCGCCAAGGGCAGCCTGCAGCGCACCGCGCTGATCAGCGTGGGTGCCGCGATCTTCCTGGTCGCGGTCAAGCTGGTCACGGGGATCCTGACCGGCTCGCTCGCCTTCGTGGCCGAGGCCGCACACTCCGCCACCGACCTGGTGGCCGCGCTGCTCACCCTGTTCGCCGTGCGGGTGGCCGTGCGCCCCGCCGACCACGAGCACCAGTACGGGCACGGCAAGGCCGAGCACCTTGCCGCCCTGGGGGAGAGCGCCTTCCTCGGCCTGATCTCGCTGGCCATCGCCCTCCAGGCAGCGATCCGCCTGGTCGATGGGGGCGGCCCCGAGATCGACGTGACCTGGTGGGCGCTCACGGTGCTCGGGGTGGTGATCGTGGTCGACGCGTCGCGCACCGTGGTCAGCCTGCGTGCCTCGAGGCGCCATTCGTCGGCGGCGCTGGCCGCCAACGCCCTGCACTTCGGCTCCGACCTGGTGGGCTCGGCGGCCGTGCTGGTGGGCCTGGTGTTCGTCGCGGCCGGCTACCAGTCTGCGGACGCGATCGCGGCCCTGATCGTCGCCGCGCTGGTGATCACCGCCGCGATGCGGTTGGCGCGCGGGTCGATAGACGTGCTGATGGATCGCAGCACGGCCGAATCCGATGCGGCGATCGGGTCCGCGCTGGAAGCGGTCGACGAGCGCTTCGTGGTGCGCCGGGTGCGCGCCCGCCACGCCGGCGCCAGCCATTTCGTGGACCTGGTGGTGGGCATCCCGCCCGACGTCCAGATCACCCAGGCCCACGCGACCGCCGACGACATCGAGACCGCCGTGCGCGACCGGCTGCCCAACACCGACGTGATGGTCCACGTCGAGCCGATCGAGGGCGAGGGGTCGCTGCGTGAGCGGGCCACGGCGGCTGCATTGTCGGTGCCCGAGGTGCGCGAGGTGCACAACGTGCGCGCCATGCGCACCGACGAGACGTACGAGCTGACGCTGCACGCCAAGGTCCCGGGCACCCGGACCCTGGACCAGGCCCACGGCACGGCCGATCGCGTGGAAGCCTCGATCCATCACGCCCTGCCCGAGGTGTCGCGCATCTACACCCACATCGAGCCGCTGTCCGAGACGGCGAGGGCCAGCAAGCCCCGGGGGGGCGAGGTGGAGGACGATCGAGCCGTCATCGACACCGTGGTGCGGCGCCACACGGGGGCGCCCCCCGTCGACGTGCGCTTCCGCGACTCCTCGCAAGGGCGCATCGCGCTGGTCACGGTGGTCCTGCCCGGCGACGTGTCGCTCGGCTCAGCGCACCGCCGCGCCGGTGAGATCGAGCACGACCTGCGCGGGGAACGGCCCGAGCTGGCCGATGCCGTCGTGCACACCGAGCC
>JBBJOH010000067.1:0-6660 GCA_037720995.1 Thermoleophilaceae bacterium | reverse complement strand
CGCCCAAGCCCAGCCTACGCGGCGGCCACCCGCTCGAGCACCGCGTCGTCCACGTCGAAGTTCGCGTGCACCGCGTCGACGTCGTCGTTCTCCTCCAGCGCGTCGATCAGGCGCATGAGCGTGCCGGCGTCGGACTCCTCCACGGGCGTGCGCGTGCTGGGCCGCATGTTCACCGCGGCGGACTGCAGCTCGACCCCCGCGGCCTCCAGCGCCTCGCGGACGGCGGTGAAGTCGGAGGGCTCGGTGACCACCTCGAACACGTCGCCGTCCACCGACACGTCCTCGGCGCCCGCCTCGATCGCGACCATCAGGTCGTCTTCGGAGTAGCGCGACCCGTCCACCACCAATTCACCCTTCTTCTCGAACAGGTAGTTGACCGACCCGGGCTCGCCCAGGTTGCCGTTGAACTTGGAGAAGGTGTGGCGCACCTCCGAGCCGGTGCGGTTGCGGTTGTCGGTGAGCGCGTCGACCAGGAGCGCGACGCCGCCGGGGCCGTAGCCCTCGTAGACCATCCGCTCGAAGGCGTCGGCATCCTGGTCCGCTCCGGTGCCCTTGTTGACCGCACGCTCGATGTTGTCCTTGGGCATCGAGGCGTCCTTGGCCTTCTGCACGGCGAGCGCCAGCGACGGATTGCCCTCGACATCTCCCCCGCCCTCGCGTGCCGCGACGGTGATCGCGCGGGTGAGCTTGGTGAACAGCGCGCCGCGCTTGGCATCAGCCGCGCCCTTCTTGTGCTTGATCGAAGACCACTTGGAGTGCCCGGACATCGCCCGTGAGTCTAGAACGGCTAAGCAGACGGTTCGGCGGCCCGAACCTCCACCAGTCCCGCGATGTCCTCGAAGTCGCGCAGGTTGCGGGTGAAGAGGGGCAGGGTCGCGGCCAGCGCAGTAGCGGCGATCAGGAGATCGAGGGCACGTCGGCCGCGCGCCTTGCGCCCCGCGGACGTCGCAGTCGCGTAGAGGCGGCCGAACGCTCGCGCCACCTGCACGTCCACGGGCAGCGCCTCGAAGGTGGCCTCCGCCCGCTGCAGAAGCTCCTGGCGACGAGCCCGCTCGACGGAGTCGGTCACAGCATGGGGCCCGGCTGCCAGCTCGGCCAGCGTGACCGTGGAGACGCAGATCTCCTCAGGGAGATCTCCCGGCTCAAACAGCTCCAGATCGATCACCACCGACGTGTCCGTCAGGCCTCGGGGAGCGCGTTCCTCAGCCACGCGGCGTCGGATCCTGATTCAGATACCGCGGGCCCACTGCCGCGGCCTCACACCACGAACGTCCCGTCGCGCGAGAGCTCGACGCCGTCCACGGTGATCACGCCCCCCTGGCGCAGGTCGCAGACCATGTCCCAGTGGACCGAGGAGTCGTTGACGCCCCCCGACTCGGGGTAGCTCATGCCGATCGCCATGTGCACCGTGCCGCCGATCTTCTCGTCCAGCAGAATCTCCTTGGTGGCCGTGGCGATGCCGTAGTTGGTGCCGATCCCCAGCTCGCCCAGGCGCCGGGCGCCATCGTCGGAGTCGAGCATCTCGATCAGGAAGTCCTCGCCCCGCTCGGCGCTCGCGTCGACCACCTTGCCGCCCTCGAAGCGAAAGCGCACGCCCGAGACCTCGCGGCCGCCGTAGGTGGCCGGGAAGGAGAACGACACCTCGCCCTCGGTGGCGTCCTCCACGGGCCCCGTGAAGAACTCGCCGTCGGGCATGTTGTGCAGACCCGCGCAGGGGATCCAGGTGCGCCCGGTCACGCCGAGGGTGATGTCGGTGCCCGGGGCGGTGACGTGTATCTCCTCCTTGCCGCCCATCCAGTCGGCCAGCCGGTTGACCTCGGCGGACTGGCGCTCCCAGGCGGTCACGGGATCGTCGTCCTCGACCAGGCAGGCGCGGTAGTAGAAGTCCTCGTACTCGCTCAGCGACATGCCGGCCTCGGCGGCGTAGGCATGGGTGGGAAAGAGCGTCAATGACCAGCGATGCTCACCGGAGGCCGAGCGGCGCATGGAGGCGTCCATCAGCGGCTTGCGCGCCTTCTGGGCGCGGGCCTGCTTCTTGGGGTCGGCCTGCGACAGGGCGCGCGCGTTGGCGTCGGCCATCAGCACGATCCGGACATCGGCGTGGTCGGCGATCCACTGCGCGGTAGGCGCCACCCAGTCGAGCTGCTCGTCGGAGGCCAGCCGGTAGAAGGCGGCGGCCGCCTCCTCGGTGGTCAGGTTCATGACGGGCAGGCCGCCGGCCTTCAAGACCTCCTCGTAGACGGCCTGCACCAGCGGCTCGGCGGTGGTGGTCGACTGGATCACGCACACGTCGCCCTTCTCCACCTTGGTCGAGTAGTGGACGAGGATCTGCGCTAGCGCCTCGGCGCGCTGGTCTCTCACTTGTCGGCCTGCCTTCCGTCTCGTGCGCCTGATTCCACCTGTGCGAGTAGCCACTCGTGCAGGCGCGTGTCGCCTTCGATCTCGGGGTGGAACGCCACCGCGAGGATGTTGCCCTGCTGGACGGCCACCGGGTGGCCCTCCACCTCGGCGAGCACTCGGACGCCCGCCCCATGGTCGGCTACCCAGGGAGCACGTATGAACACCGCACGGAACCGCTCCCCGAGCCCGTCCAGGTCGATGTCGGACTCGAAGCTCTTGACCTGGCGACCGAAGGCGTTGCGCTCGGCGAGCACGTCCAGGACATCCAGGTGCTCGCGGTCGAGCATGATCAGCCCGGCGCAGGTGCCCAGCGTCGGGTGGCCTCGGGCGACGAAGTCCTTGAGCGGCTGGGCGAGGCCGTCGCGTTGTATGCCGAGGGTCATGGTGGTCGACTCTCCGCCGGGGATGATCAGGCCGTCGATGCCTTCGAGGTCGCCCGCGGCGCGGACGAGGCGCGGCTGTGCGCCGAGACCCTCGAGCACCCGCGCGTGGGCCTCGAAGTCACCCTGGAGGGCGAGCACCCCGATGGTCCCCACGATCAGGGCCGTGGCCCTACCAGCCGCGGTCTTGCAAGAGCCCGCCGTGGGACTCGATCGCATCCATCCCTATCCCTGTCATGGGCGCGCCCAGGTCGCGGGAGGCGGCGGCGATCCGCGCGGGGTCCTCGAAGTGGGTGGTGGCCTCGACCACCGCGGCGGCCGTGCGCTCGGGGTCCTCGGCCTTGAAGATGCCCGATCCCACGAATACGCCCTCGGCGCCCAGGCGCATCATCAGCGCGGCGTCGGCGGGGGTGGCCACGCCTCCGGCGGAGAACATGACCACGGGCAGCTTGCCGCCGGTGGCGACCTCGCGGACGAGGTCGAGCGGGGCCTGTAGATCCTTGGCCGCGCCGGCCAGCTCGGTCGCGTCGAGCGAGGTGAGCCGGCGGATCTCGCCGCCGATCTTTCGCATGTGACGCACGGCCTCGACCACGTTGCCTGTGCCGGCCTCGCCCTTGGAGCGGATCATCGCCGCGCCCTCGGCGATCCGGCGAAGCGCCTCGCCCAGGTTGGTGGCGCCGCAGACGAAGGGCACCCTGAACTGCCACTTGTCGATGTGGTGGGCCTCGTCGGCGGGGGTCAGCACCTCGGACTCGTCGACGTAGTCGACCTCCAGCGACTCGAGCACCTGGGCCTCCACGAAGTGGCCGATGCGGGCCTTGGCCATCACCGGGATCGTGACCGCCTGCTGAATGCTCTCGATCATCGTGGGGTTCGACATGCGGGCCACGCCGCCGTCGGCGCGGATGTCGGCCGGCACGCGCTCGAGGGCCATCACGGCGGCGGCGCCGGCGGCCTCGGCCACGACGGCCTGCTCAGAGGTGACCACATCCATGATCACCCCGCCCTTGAGCATCTCGGCCAGGCCGGCCTTGGTGCGAAAGGTGGACTCTTCTCTCACCCCGGTCATGCTACTCGCGGTCTTGAGGCAGGAGCGCAGCCCGATCGCTGGGGAGCAGCGCAGCCCGATCGTCGATCGGGCGAGCACCGGACCCCGCCCTCGTCGGGCGAGCACCGCACCAGGATTCTTACTTCAGCTTGAACGCCTTGATGCGATCCGCGTAGGCCGGCTCGTCCAGCGCGTAGATGCCGTAGGCCAGCGCCTGCACCACGCTCAGCAGCGCCGCGTGCGAGCGCACGTAGGCGGGGCTGTTGGAGGAGTAGAAGAGCTTGTGGTCGGCCAGCTTGGCCACCTCGGACAGCGTCGCGTCGGACACGGAGATGGTCGCCGCGCGGCGGTTGCGGGCCAGCTTCATCGCGCGCACCACCAGCGGGTGCGGGCGCCCGGCCGAGAAGCCGACCAGGACGGCGTTCTCGTCGATGCGGCCCAGACGCGCGAGACCTTCCTGCGACGGGCTGGCGACCACCTCGCAACGGAGGTCGAGCAGCATCAGCAGGTGGCGCAGGTAGGAGGCGAAGAAGGCCATCTGGTCGGTTCCGCAGAGCACGATGCGCTCGGCATGGGACATCAGGTCGACGCAGGCCTCCACCTCTTCGCGGTCGACCCGGCGGGCGGTGTCCTCCATGTTCACGTGGTCGGCGGCCAGCGAGGCCTCGAACTCCGTCTGGTCGATCGGGAACAGCGGCGGGTTGGCCACGTCGATCACGCCCTCGTCGCCTTCGCGCACGCGCCGGTACTCGTCGCGGGCGGCGGCCTGCAGCTCGGGAAAGCCTTCGAAGCCGAGCGCCTGGGCGAAGCGCACGACGGTCGAGCTCGAGGTGTTGGCCCTGCGGGCCAGCTCCTCGGCGGTGTGGAACGAGGCCTCGTCCAGGTGATCGACGATGTACTGCCCGACGTCCTTCTGGGAGCGGCTGAACTCGTCGAAGCGGGAGCGGATCTCGGCGGACAGGGTGAGGGCTGCGGTGCCGGTCGACTTCACGAGCCAGTGTTTCGCCCGCGCTAGTCGAGTTCCTTCCGGCCGGCGATCAGCTCGTCGTAGAGCGCCTCGTACTGCTCGGTGCACCGGCGGGTCGAGAACTGCTCGGCCCGAGCCCGGCATGTGGCCACGGCGCCGCCGTCCGAGGAGAGCTCCAGCCCCTCCGACAGCGCCCTCGCCAGCTGCTCCGCCCCGCCCTCGAAGAGCACCCCCACCCCGTCCGGCTCCAGGATCTCGGGGACCGCGCCGGCCCGGCGACCGATCGCGGGCGTGCCGCAGGCCAGCGACTCCACCAGCACCAGGCCGAAGGCTTCACTGACCGAGGCAAGCGCCGTGACCCAGGCCGAGCGGTAGGCGTCGCGCAGGGCGCGCTGGTCGTCCACGTCCACCAGCTCGACGCCGTCGGCCCCGGCGATCAGTCGCTGCGCCGCCGCCAGGTCGGCCGGGCGGGAGAGCAGGAGGCGCGCGTCGGGGCGCTCGCGACGCACGAGGGCGAAGGCGGCCACGAGCTGGTCGACCTGCTTGACCGGGGCCAAGATCGAGGCGGCGCAGAAGATGGTCGGCGCCTCGGAGCGTTCGCCGCCGGGCGTGAAGGCGTCGAGATCGACTCCGGGGTTGATCACGCGCACATCGACTCCGACCGAGCGACGGAACTCGTCGGCCACCGCGCGGCTCAAAGCCACCACCGCGTCGCAGCCCTGGACGGCCCGGGCCAGCGCGCGACGGCGCAGGCGCTTGCCAGACAGCCAGGCCGGCTCCGGGATGCCCATGTAGGACAGCACCGACGGGCGGCCGGTCAGCCGTGACCACGCGGCCGCCGCCACGCCATCGGTGGGATAGAGGGCATGGGCCACGTCCGGGCGCGACGCGAGGAGCGCCGCCCCGCTCAGCGGCACGTGGGTCAGGTAGTCCTCGTAGCCGCGTGCGTCCAGCGGGCCCGAGGGTGGACGGGGCAGGCGCAGCACGGACATCCCCTCCTCCACCTCCCGCCGCGGGCGACCCGGGTGGCTGGTGATCAGCGCCGGTCGGTGCCCGTCGGCCACGAGGCCGTCGGCCAGCTCACGGACGAAGCGCTCGGTGCCGCGGCGCACCTCGGGCCAGTAGCACGGGGCGAGGAGGGCCACGTCGAGTCGGCTCAGCTCCACACCTTCCAGGGAGCCCGGCCGGCCCACAGGTCGTTCAGCGTGACCGCGTCCTTGTAGGTGTCCATGCACTCCCAGAAGCCGGTGTGGCGCCATACGTGCAGCTGGGAGTCGGCCGCCAGGCCCTCCAGCGGCTCGCGCTCCAGCACGCTGGAGTCGTCGAGGTAGTCGAAGGCCCCCGGCTCGAGGAAGAAGAAGCCGCCGTTGATCCAGTGGTCCGACCTTGGCTTCTCACGAAAGCCGATCACCCTGTCGTCGCCGCCGATCTCGGTGACGCCGAACTGCAGCTCCGGGCGCACCACGGCCATCGTGGCCAGGCCGCCATGGCCTTCGTGGTGGCCCATCTCGGCCTGGAGGTCGATGTCGGCCACGCCGTCGGCATAGGTCACGCAGAAGGTCCCCTCGGACACCCGTTCACGGGCCCGCAGGATGCGACCGCCGGTGGGCGTCTCCTCGCCGGTGAACACGCACTGAACCTCCACCCCATCGGGCCACTCCTCGGCCGAGGCGAACTGCTCGACCGACTCGCTCTTGTGCCCGGTGAGCAGCAGGAAGCGGCGAAAGCCCTGCGCCGCGTAGATGCGGATCACGTGCCAGACGATCGGCCGCCCGCCGATCTCGACCAGGGGCTTGGGCAGCGTCTGGGTGTGCTCCTGCAGGCGGGTGCCGCGGCCGCCGCAGAGGATCATCACGTCGGGCCGG
>JBBJOH010000066.1:0-6690 GCA_037720995.1 Thermoleophilaceae bacterium | reverse complement strand
GACACGATGGACACCTTCGTCGACTCCTCCTGGTACTTCCTGCGCTACACCGACGCCCGCAACGCCGAGGCGCCCTGGGACCGCGACGTGGCGGACATGTGGATGCCCGTGGACCAGTACATCGGCGGCGTGGAGCACGCGATCCTGCACTTGATGTACGCGCGCTTCTTCGTCAAGGCGTTGGCCGACCTCGGCCTGGTGGGGGTGCAGGAGCCCTTCGCCCGCCTGTTCACCCAGGGCATGGTCACCCGCGCCGGGGCGAAGATGTCCAAGTCGAAGGGCAACGTGGTCTCCCCGCGCGCCCTGGTCGAGAGCCACGGGGCGGACACCGCGCGCTGCTACATCCTCTACGTGGGCCATCCGGCCGAGGGCGGCGACTGGTCCGATGAGGGCATCGAGGGGATGCACCGCTTCCTCTCGCGGCTGTGGCGGGCCGCTCAGGGGCTGGAGCAGGGGCCGGTCGAGCCGTCCGGCGAGCCTTCGGCGCTGCTGCGCAAGGCCCACTGGGCGATCGAGAAGGTCACGCGCGACCTCGGGGAGCGCTTTGCCACCCACACGTCCATCGCGGCCGTGATCGAGCTGGTCAACGAGCTGTACAAGGAGCGCGAGGGCGCCGATCCCTCGCACGTGCGCTTCGCGGTGGCCACCGCCGCGTCGCTGATCTTCCCCTTCGCCCCTCACTTGGGCTCGGAGGTCTACGAGCAGCTGACGGGGACGCGGGTATGGGAGCAGCCCTGGCCCCAGGCCGATCCGGCGCTGTTGACGGCGGACACCTTCGAGCTGATCGTGCAGGTCAACGGGAAGCTGGTCGACCGCGTGGCGGCGCCCGCAGGTGTCGAGGAGGACGAGCAGGAGCGGCTGGCCCGGGCCTCGGACCGATTGGCCGCGCGGCTCGACGGCGGAGAGATCGTCAAGGCGGTCGTGGTGCCGGGGCGACTGGTCAACTTCGTGGTCAAGTGAGCCTGCGCGGGGTCGACATCGCGGGGCCTTCTCGCGTGGCGCGCACGGTGATCGTGGAGGGAGCGCCGTGACGGCGGCACGGATCGTGGTGCACGGCGATGTCCAGGGAGTCAACTTTCGTGACTCGGTGCGCCGGGAGGCCGAGTCGGCCAGGGCGTGCGGCTGGGTGCGAAATCGCTCGGACGGGACGGTGGAGGCCCATCTCGAGGGCGGCGACGAGGCAGTGCAGGCGGTGATCGACTTCTGTGGCCGTGGTCCCGGGAGCGCGCAGGTCCGACGGGTGGAGCGCGAGGACGTAGAGCCCGAATCGCTCGAGGGCTTCGACATTCGCTGAGCCCGTGACGGGCTAGTCACCCACCCCGCTGCGAATCGTCACCGGCGTGGCCCTCGTGTGACCGCGGGCGGCTTAGCGTCGCCCGTATGGCCGAGCAGTCGAAGTGGCAGATGGTGGCGTGGGCCGCGGTCGCCGCCGTGGTGGTCTTCCTCGGAGCCCGTACGCTCGGCCAGCGTGGCTCTGACCCAGCGTCGGGCCCACCCGTACGCGTAGAGGGTGCAGGGGCCAGGCCGGCGGGCCGCGGAGCCTCGGCGCCGGGTGTCTACGTGCACGTGGCCGGGGCCGTGCGCAAGCCCGGGCTCTACCGCGTGGCGGCCGACACCCGCGTCGCGGCGGCGATCCAGAAGGCGGGCGGCCCGGGCCGGCGCGCGAACCTGTCCGGGATCAACCTCGCCGCCAAGGTGGCCGACGGACAGCAGGTCGTCGTCCCGGGCCCGGGAGCCGGCGCGGCGGGGACCGGCGGCGCAGCGGGCGCCGGCGGGGCGGCATCCGCCGGCTCGGCCTCGGGGGGCGCCGGCGCCGCCAAGGTCAGCCTGGGCAGCGCCACGCTGGAGCAGCTCGACGGCCTCGACGGCATCGGCCCCACGCTGGCCAAGCGGATCGTGGACTACCGCAGCCAGCACGGCGGGTTCCGGTCGTTGGAGCAGCTTCAGGAGGTGGACGGCATCGGCGAGAAGCGCTTTCAGGCGCTGAAGGAGGCGCTGTCGCCGTGATCAGCTGGGGACCCGACCTCGTCAGCGCCCGGGGCGCGAAGCTCGTGAGCTCACTCGCCGCGGGCGTCGAGCGCCACCTTCGCCATGTGGCGCTGAGCGCCTTCGCCGCCGGGCTCGGCGCGGTCGGAGCGGGGCTGGCTTCGCCGGCGGCGCCGGCGCTGGCCGTGCTTGTGATCCTGGCCGCGATCCGGGCTCCGCGCGCCGGCCTGGTGGGCGCCGCGCTGTTCCTTGCTGGCGGGGCGGTGGCAGGCGGGCGCGTGGCTGCCATCGACGCGGCGGGCGAGCGCCTGCATCCGGGCGACCGCGTGGCCGGGAGGGGCTACCTGCTCGGACTCCCCCGCCCAGGCGCCTTCGGGGCAAGCGTGGAGGTCGAGATGACCACGGGAAGCGCGCAGGGCGCCAAGCTGCTCGTACGCCTGGGCCGCGACCAGCATCTGCCTGCTGGCGCGGGGCCCGGGCTCGAGGTGGCGCTCAGCGGCTCGTTCCGCCATCCGCGCGTGCGCCCGGGCGCCTCGTTCGACGTGCGCGCCTACCAGCGCCGGCGGGGCATCGCCGGCGAGGTGTCGGCTCTCACGCTGCGGGCCACCGGCGGGCGGCGGGGTGGGGTGTCCGGCGGCATCGACCGGGCCCGCGAGCGGGCCCAGCACGCGGTGGCCCACGGGCTCTCTCCGCCCGGCGGCGCGTTGGCCAACGGCATGGTGCTGGGCCAGGACGAGCGCATCGACTCGGCCGTGCGTGACGACTTCAAGGCCTCCGGGTTGGCGCACGTACTGGCGGTGAGCGGCCAGAACGTGATGCTGCTCGGCGCCCTGTCCCTCCCGCTGCTCGCCGCACTCGGCGCCGGGCACGGCGCGCGCCTGGGAGCCACGGTGGTGCTGATCGCGATCTACGTTCCCCTGGCCGGGGCCGGCCCCTCCCTGCAGCGGGCAGGGGTGATGGGCGCCGCCTCGCTGATCGCACTCGGCGTGTCCCGACCGTCGTCGCGCTGGTACACACTGTTGCTGGCCGCCTGCGTCACGCTCGTCGTGAACCCGCGGGCGAGCGGAGACCCCGGATGGCAGCTCTCCTTTGTCGCGGTCGCCGGGATCCTGATCCTTGCCCCGATGCTGCGGGGGCCGCTCACGCCGCTGCCCCGGCCGCTGGCCGAGGGCATCGCGATCACGGTCGCCGCCACCCTGGCCACGGCGCCGTTGATGGGACACCACTTCGGCTCGGTGGCGCTCGCCGGCCTGCCGGCCAACGTGCTGGCGCTTCCTCTGGTGGCGCCGATCATGTGGCTGGGCATGATCCGCGCGGCCCTCGGCCAGCTCGGTCAGCCCGTGCAGCCGCTGATCGACCTGGCGGGGCTGCCGCTGGCCCCGGCGCTGGGCGCCCTGTCCGCCCTCGCCACGAGCTTCGCCGCGATGCCCGGAGGGCAGCTGGGACTGCCGCTGGGCTCCCGTGCGGCGGTCCCGCTGGCCTACGGGGTGCTGGGCGCCGCGACGTTTCTCGTCCGCCGAGCCTCGAGACGAGTGGACGTGGCCCCGGCGGCCGGCCGGTGGCGGCGCGCGAGACCCAACGCGCGCATCGCGGTGGTCTGCGCACTGGGCGTCGCCCTCGCGCTTGCCCTCACCCGGCTCACCGCCGCGCCGGCGCCGCCGGACCGGCTCACGGTCTCCTTCCTCGACGTCGGCCAGGGCGACGCCACGTTGATCCAGGCGCCGGGCGGGACCGCCGTTCTCTTCGACGGCGGACCCCCGGAGGGAGGCGTCACCCGGCTGCTGCGCCGGGCCGGGGTGGGGCGACTGGCCCTGGTGGTGGCCACGCACCAGTCGCGCGATCACCACCGCGGGCTGCAGGCGGTGGCCGAGGGCTACCGGATCGGCACGCTGCTCCAGAACGGCGACGGGACCCACGACGGATCGTTCGGGCGCATGGTGAGCACGGCCCGCAGCCGCGGCGCCCAAGTCCTGGCGCCGCAGCCGGGCCAGGTACTGCGCGCCGGCCCGCTCTCCGTGCGCATCTACGGGCCGCCGTCGCGGCCACCCGGTTCGCCTCCCGAGGATCCCAACCCGCGGGCGATCGCCGCCGTGGTGTCCTACGGCGGCTTCGACCTCTTCCTCTCCGGCGACGCGGAGTCAGACGCGCTGGCCCAGTACGACCTGCCGCCCGTGGAGGCGATGAAGGTCTCCCACCACGGCAGCGACGACCCCGGCCTGCCGGAACTGCTTCGCCGGTTGCGTCCCCGAATGGCCGGCATCGAGGTGGGAGAGGCCAACACCTACGGCCATCCCAGGCCCTCCACGATCGCCGCGCTCAGACGCGCCCGCGTGGACACGTACCGCACCGACCAGGACGGCACCATTCGACTTCAGACCGCGCCGGACGGGAGCCTGGAGGTGACCGAGAAGCGCTGACTCAGACGACCGCGGCGTCCGCTTCGCCTCGCTGGGCGGCCTCCGCTTGCTCGCGGCTGTCGCGCGAGGAGATCAGCACCGCGGCAAGGATGGCGCCCAGCAATGCGAGTCCGGCACAGGTCAGGAAGGCGTTCTGGAATCCCTCGGTGAGCGCCACGGTGCGCACGCGCTCTCCGTCCTCGAACGCGCTGGAGGTGGCGGAGCTGGCCACCGTCGCGGTGATTGCCAGGCCGAGCGCGCCGCCCACCTGCTGGCTGGTGTTGATGAGCCCGGAGGCCAGGCCCGCCTCGGAGGGCTCGGTGCCCGTGACCGCGGCGATGGTCGAGGTCACGAAGGCGAAGCCCAGTCCGACGGCGGCCAGCATGGAGGGAAAGAGCACGTCGCCCACGTAGCTGCCGCCGGGTGCGGACACCTGCGAGAACCACAGGAGCCCCGCGGTCACGAAAAGCATCCCGGTGAACAGCGACGGCTTGAACCCCATCCTTGTCACCAGCTGCGAGGCCACCCCGGCGCTGGTGATGATCAGCAGGCTCAGCGGCACGTAGGCAAGGCCGGCCTTGAGCGGCCCGTAGCCCAGCACCTGCTGCAGGTACAGGGAGATGAAGAAGAACATCGAGAACAGCGACATGCCGATCGTGAGCCCGACGAGGTTCGCGCCGCGCAGCGTACGCAGGCGGAAGATCGAGAACGGCATCAGCGGATGACGGGTGCGCAGCTCGATGCCGACGAAGGTGGCGAGCAGCACCAGCGACAGCCCCAGCAGGCCCAGCGTCTGGGTCGAGCCCCAGCCGGCGGAGTCGGCGTCCACCAGCGCGTAGACCAGGATCGCCAGCCCCGCGGTCACCGAGACGGCGCCGGGTATGTCGAAGGTCGAGGCACGCTCGTCGCGGCTCTCCTTCAGCAGCCGGGGGGAGAGGAAGGCGGCGACGAGGGCGATCGGCACGTTGACCAGCAGCACCCACTCCCAACCCAGGTACTCGGTGAGCACTCCGCCCAGCAGCACGCCCGCGGCGCCCCCGGCGCCGGCCACCGCGCCCCACACCCCCAGCGCCGTGTTGCGGTCCGAGCCCTCGGTGAAGGTGGTGGTGATGATCGAGAGCGCCGCCGGCGAGATGATGGCCGCGCCCAGGCCCTGGACGGCCCGCGCGGCGATCAACTGCGCCTCGCTGCCCGACAGGCCGCCGGCGAGTGAGGCGAGGCCGAACAGGATCAACCCGCTGATGAACATCCGCCGGCGGCCCAGGAGGTCGGCCAGTCGCCCGCCCAGCAGCAGGAAGCCGCCGAAGGTGAGCGTGTAGGCGTTCACGACCCACGACAAGTTGTCCTGCGAGACCTGCAGGTTCTTCCCGATCGAGGGCAGGGCCACGTTCACGATCGAGGCGTCGAGCACGATCACGAACTGCGTCAAAGCCAGCAGCGCGAGGGCGAGCCACTTGGAGTTGTCGGTCTTGGCAGCGGGCATGCGGAACCTCCTCAGATGCGCGTTTCGGCGGTAAGCGGAATGAGCATTCCGGCACCGTAGCACACCGGAATGCCTGTTCCACTTACGCTTTCCAGCGTTACTATGAACAGCATGGAGGCCCCCACGACCCTCACCGGGCGCCCGCTGCGAGCCGACGCCCAGCGAAACCGCGACCGCATAGTGGAGGCCGCCAGGGCGGTGTTCGCCGAGAGGGGACTCGATGCCCAGATGGAGGAGATCGCCCGCCGGGCGGAGGTTGGCGTGGGAACCCTGTACCGGCACTTTCCCACCAAGGAGGCGCTGATGGGAGAGCTCCTGGCCGACCGGTGGAGAACGCTGAGCGACCAGGCGCGCGAGTCGCTGGCCGAGGAGGCTGATCCGTGGGAGGCCTTCGCCGGCACTCTGCGCCGCAACGCCGAGACCATGTCCGCGGACGCTGCGGTGCGCGACACGATCATGGGCTCGAACTCGCCTGCGGTGTGGGAGCACTCCGAGCAGGCCCGGGCGGACCTGCTGGAGGCCACGGCGGAGCTGATCGTGCGCGGCCAGGCGGGCGGCGTGCTGCGCGAGGACCTCACCGTCGAGGACGTGCCGATGATGATGTGCGGCGTGTGCGCCACCATGGGGGCCGGCGGTCCCGCTCCGGGCCGCCGGGACTGGCGCCGGCATCTCGAGCTCGTGCTCGACGGCACCCGCCGCCGGTAGAGACCTGATCGCGCAACAGCGCGCCGGTGTCTGGCGGCACGCCTACCCTCGTTACCGTGGCCGACCTCAAGCCCGTCTACCTGATTCACGGCGAGGACGACGCCAAGATCGACGAGTGGC
>JBBJOH010000065.1:0-6696 GCA_037720995.1 Thermoleophilaceae bacterium | reverse complement strand
ATCGTGGGCTGGGCCTTCGTGGGCGCGGCCTCCTACCTGCTGATCTCCTTCTGGTACCGGCGCTCCACCGCGACTGCCGCCGGCATCAAGGCGTTCGTGATCAACGTGATCGGCGACGTGGGGCTGGTCATCGGCGCCTTCCTGCTCTTCGACAAGACCGGTTCCCTGGACTACGCCGGCGTGTTCAGCCGCGCCCCCGACGTCTTCTCCCCAGACGACGGCCAGCTCGTGGCCGCCTGCCTGCTCCTGCTGGTGGGCGCCTTCGCCAAGTCCGCCCAGCTGCCGCTGCACACGTGGCTGCCCGACGCCATGGAGGGCCCCACGCCGGTCTCGGCCCTGATCCATGCGGCCACCATGGTCACCGCCGGGGTGTACCTGATCGCCCGCTGTCACCCCCTGTTCGAGCTTGCCCCCGCCGCCGCCGCCGTGGGGGCCATCATCGGCTGCGCCACGCTGGTCTTCGCCGCCACGGTGGCGGTCGTGCAGGTCGACCTAAAGCGCGTCATCGCCTACTCGACGATGTCGCAGATCGGCTACATGGTCATGGGCGTGTCGGTGGGCGCCTACGGCGCGGGGATCTTCCACCTCGCCACCCACGCCTTCTTCAAGGCGCTGCTGTTCATGGGGGCGGGCTCGGTGATCGGGGCGATGGGCGGGGAGCAGTCCATGGACCGGATGGGCGGCTTCAAGAAGGGCATGCCGTTCACCTACGCCACGTTCGTGATCGGCGCCCTGGCCCTGGCCGGCTTTCCCCTGATGTCGGGCTTCTTCTCCAAGGACGAGATCCTGAGCTACACCATCAACCGCGGTGGGGGCTACGTGGTACTGGGCGTGGTCGGGTACCTGGCGGCGGGGCTCACCGCTTTCTACGCCTTCCGGATGGTCTTTCGCGTGTTCTTCGGGAAGGCAGTGCCCGAGGCCGAGGAGCTGGAGGGGGGCCAGCTGCACCACGGTGAGCACTACAACCCCGCCACCGGTGAGCCGGAGGACACCGAAGTCGGCTTCCCCGGTCCCGAGCACCACGTGGCCGAGAAGGAGTGGCCGATGAAGGCCGCGATGGCTCCGCTGGCCGTGCTCGCGGTGATCGGCGGCGTGGTGGGCATCCCCGGCGTGACCGAGACGCTCGAGCACTTCATGGAGCCGACCTTCGCCGAGTCGGAGTTTGCCGAGACCGCGCCCAGCACGGGGGCCGAGGTCTCGGGGCTGGTGGTGGGCGGCGTGCTGGCGATCGCCGGCATCGCCGCCGCCTTTTTGGTGTTCATCCGCAAGCCGGAGCTGCGCGCCCGGACACAGGAGCGCTTTGCCGGCGTGCACTCCTTCCTCTTTCACAAGTGGTACTTCGACGAGCTGTTCGACGCCGCGTTCGTGCGCCCCGGGGCAACGCTCGGCCGCTTCGGCCGCACGGTCGTGGAGAGCGTGTTCGTGCAGGGCTTCCTGGTGGGCGGCACGGTGGGGATCGTGCGGGCGGGCACCTCGCTCGCCCGCTCCATCCAGACCGGTGAGCTGCGGACCTACGCTCTGCTGCTGGTGATGGGCGCGGGCGGACTGGTCCTCTACTTCCTGGTCGTGTCGATCTGATGCCCATCCACCTGTCGATCGTGGTCTTCGGACCGCTGGCCGCGGGCCTGGCGGGGGCTTTCATGCCTGCGCGGCTCGGCCGCTGGGTGGTCGTCGCCGCCACGGTGGCGGTGCTCGCCTACGTGGTGGTCGCGCTCTTTGACTTCGACTCGGCCAGGGCCGGCCAGCAGTACGTGACCGACCAGAACTGGATCTCCGAGCTGGGGATCCGGTATCAGCTCGGCCTGGACGGGCTGAACCTCTTCCTGGTGGCCATGACCGCCCTGCTGTGGGTTCCCTCGGCGATCTGGGGCGCCGTACGGGTGGACGCGAGCCCGCGCCTGTTCATGTTCCATCTCGCGCTGGCCGAGACGGCGGTCCTGGGTGCCTTCTGCGCCCAGGACCTGGCGCTGTTCGTCGTCTTCTTCGACCTGATGCTGGTGCCGTTCTACTTCCTTATCGGTGGCTGGGGACAGGGCGATCGCGTACGGGCCACCACCAAGTTCGTGATCTTCACTCTGGTCGGCTCGCTGCTGATGCTCGCCGGGGCGGTGGCGCTGGGAGTGCTGTCCACTCCCGAAGGGGGCTCGATCTCGTTCTCGTTCGCCGACCTGGAGCGAAACACGCTTCCGACCGGCACGCAGCAATGGATCTTCCTGCTCTTCGCGATCGCCTTCGTGGTCAAGGCGCCGCTGTTTCCCTTCCACGGCTGGGTGGTGGACACCTACCGGGCCACTCCCACCCCCGTGCTGGTGCTGCTCTCGGGCGTGCTGGCCAAGGTGGGCGTCTACGGCTTCCTGCGGATCGTCCTGCCGATCCTGCCCGACGCCGCCCAGTACTTCCAGGATCTGATGCTGGCCCTGGCGGCGTTCTCGATCCTGTACGGGTCGGTCCTGGCCTTCGCGCAGGACGAGCCGCGGCTGGTGGTGGCCTACTCCTCGATAGCCCAGCTGGGCTTCATCACGCTGGGGATCTTCAGCCTGGACGACAAGGGCGCCCAGGGCGCCCTGATGCAGATGGTCAACCACGCCCTGGTCACCGCGGCCCTGTTCTTCATCATCGCCGCGCTCACCGCCCGCGCCGGCGGCTCGCCCACGCTGGTCCGCATGGGGGGCATGGCCAGCCGGGGGCCCGTGCTGGCCACCCTGTTCCTGGTGGTCGCGCTGGCCACCCTGGCCATGCCCGGCACGCCCAACTTCACAGGCGAGATCCTGATCCTGTTCGGCACCTTCGAGGACAAGCTCGTCTTCGGCCTGGTGGCCATCGTGGGCGTGGTGCTCGCCGCGGTCTACATGATCCGCCTCTTCCAGCTCTCCATGCACAACCGCGGCGGGCCGGGCGAGCGCCCTGACCTGGGCGCGCTGGACTTCGGCATGATCGCCCCGCTGGCCGTGGTGATCGTGGCGCTCGGGGTGTACCCGCAGGTGATGCTGCAGCGCAGCGAGAAGACGACTGTGGCCAAGGTGGCGCCGGCCAGGGCTGCCATCGACGGAGGCGACTCCCAGGCGAAGGCGGCCCCATGAGCGCGCTGCTGGCCGCCGTGAAGCCGCCCGAGATCGACTACCTGGGGCTCGGCCCCCTGTTCGCCGTGCTCGGTGGGGCGGTGATCGTGCTGATGGCCGGACTGTTCCCCGGCCGCTTCGTGCAGCGGGTGCTGGTGCCATCTCTGACCGCAGCCGCCCTGGTCGCGGCGATCGGCCTCACGATCGTCAACTGGGATCCCGGCGACACCAAGCCGATCATCTCGGGCGCGCTTTCCACCGACACGCTGGCGCTGTTTCTGTCCCTGCTCTTCTACGTGACCGGCCTGGCCACGGTGGCGCTCTCCCTGCGCGCCGCGGCCGTGCGCGAGACCGGCGCGGGCGAGTACATGTGCCTGCTGCTGGGCTCGATCGGCGGCATGGTCATCCTGGCCGGCGCCGAGAACCTGATGACGCTGTTCGTGGGGATCGAGCTGCTGTCGATCCCGCTGTACGTGCTGTGTGCCTCCGAGGTCCGGCGGGCCCCCTCGCTGGAGGCCGGGCTGAAGTACCTGGTGATCGGCTCGGTGGGCTCGGCCACTCTGCTCTATGGCCTGGCACTGATCTACGGGGCCACCGGGGCGACCGACTTCGACGCTATCTCCAAGGCGATCGGGGGCAGCATTCCGATCAACGACCCGCTGCTGCTCACCGGCATCGCCCTGGTCGCGACCGGCCTGGCCTTCAAGGCCTCGGTGGCGCCGTTTCACCAGTGGACGCCCGACGTCTACCAGGGCGCCCCCACCCCCATCACCGCGTTCATGGCCGTGGCCACCAAGGTCGCCGCATTCGCCATCCTGCTGCGGCTGTTCGACTACGCGCTGCCCTCGGTGCAGACCGAGTGGGCGCCCGCCCTGGCCGTGCTGGCCACGGTCACGATTTTGATCGGCAACGTCGGGGCGATCGCCCAGGACTCGCTCAAGCGGATGCTCGCCTGGTCGGGCGTGGCCCAGGCCGGCTACCTGCTGGCCGGCGTGGTGGTCGGCACCAAGCTCGGGCTGCAGGCCACCGCCTTCTACCTCGCCGCCTACCTGCTGATGAACGTTGCCGCGTTCGCCGTGGTGGTCGCGCGCGAGCGCGTGTCCGAAGCGGGCGACCGGCTCGAGTCGCTGCGCGACCTGGGCGCCGCGAGTCCGTGGCTGGCCTGGCCGATGACCATCGCGATGCTCTCGCTGGCCGGCTTCCCCGCGACCGCCGGCTTCATCGGAAAGTTCTACCTGATCGATGCGGCCGTGGCCGGCGACTACGCCTGGCTGGGAATCGCGATCGTCGTCGGGTCGATGATCTCCCTGGTCTACTACCTGCGGGTGATCGCGGTCATGTGGATGGGTCGCTTCGAGATCCAGTTGCCCTCGCTGCCGGAACGCAGCGTCAAGCCGGTCGCGGGGTGGTCGCCCGAGGCCGACGCCGGGGCCCAGCCCGAGGTGGCCGCGGTGGCGATCATTGCCGCGGCGGGCACGATCTTCTTCGGCATCGTGCCCTCGCCGCTGTTCGACCTGGTCAATGACGTGGGGCAGTCGATCTCGGCGCTGTTGTAAGGGCGGCTGATCGCGCGCCCGACCGGCTTCGAGGGCCGCGGCAACGCCGGGACGGGAGCCGGCGCTGACAGCGGCTGGGTAGGAGGGATGGGGGGCGCGTTGTCCCAGGAGAACGCCATTCGGCGACACTCACCGAACCGCTCACGGCACGCGACATGCCGTCGAGTTTGCCTGCCGTCAGGGGCACGGCCGCTGAACCGCTCACGGCAGGGAACCCCCGCACGGCTTCGCGTGCCGTGAGTGGCACGGCCGCACCCCAGGATCCGGCAGCTCGACCAGACCACGGAGACCACATGACGAAGGCGATCCCGGACGGTAAGCCGGTCCTGCCCTTCACCACCCGCGATCACTGGCGGGCGTGGCTGGCCGCGGAGCACGCCATCGGCGACGGCCTGTGGATCAAGTTCGCCAAGAAAGGCTCCGGCATACCGTCCATCACCCATCCCGAGGCAGTCGAGGAGGCGCTGTGCTTCGGCTGGATCGACGGGCAGGTCAACGGCATCGACGGCACCTGGTTCAAGCAGCGGTTCACCCCGCGACGGCCGCGCAGCAAGTGGTCGCGCCTGATGCGCGAGAAGGCCGATGAGCTGATCGAGGCCGACCGGATGGAGCCGGCGGGACTGGCCGAGGTGGAGCGGGCCCGAGCCGACGGGCGCTGGGAGAACGCCTACGAACCGCCCAGCACGGCCAGCGTGCCGCCCGACCTGCAGGGGGCGCTCGATGCGTCCTCCGCCGCCGCCAGGGTCTTCGCCACCCTGGACGCCAACAACCGCTACGCGATCCTGCACCGCATCCATGACGCAAAGCGGCCGGAGACCCGGGCCCGGCGGATCGCGAAGTTCGTAGCGATGCTGGAGGCCGGGGAGAAGCTCCACCCCTGAGCGCGGGCGAGGTTCCACAACTGAGTCACGCGCTGTTCACCACCGGCCGCCCTCCGTAGGGGATAACGCATGGCATGAGATCTCCCCGCCCGCGCGCCCGCCTGATCGCCGGCTGCGCCCTCGTCCTCGTCCTCGCCCTCGCCCTGAGCGCGACCGCCGCGGCCGCCAAGAAGGACCACGCCAAGCGCTCCAGGCAGGCCGATCCGATCGTGATCGGCCACCGCGGCGCCTCGGGCTACCGGCCGGAGCACACGCTCGCCTCCTACGAGCTGGCCGCCCGCATGGGGGCCGACTACGTCGAACCCGACCTGGTGTCCACCAGGGACCACGCTCTGGTGGCCCGCCACGAGCCCGACATCACCGCCACCACCAACGTGGTCGACCACCCCGAGTTCGCCGGGCGCAAGACGACCAAGACCATCGACGGCGTCACCACCACGGGCTGGTTCACCGACGACTTCACCCTTGCCGAGCTGCGCACGCTGCGAGCCAAGGAGCGCCTCCCCGGCGTGCGCCAGCGCAACACGATCTACGACGGCCGCTACAAGGTCCCCACCTTCCAGGAGGTGATCGATCTGACCAAGAGGCTCTCGCGCGAGCTGCAGCGCAAGATCGGGATCTACCCCGAGACCAAGCACCCCACCTACTTCCGGTCGAAGGGGCTCGCCCTGGAGGGCCCGCTGGTGCGCACGCTGCGCGCCAACGACCTCGACGGGCGCAAGGCCAAGGTGTTCGTCCAGTCCTTCGAGACCAGGAACCTCAAGGCGCTGAACAAGCGGATCGACGTGCCGCTGGTGGCCCTGCTGGATGCGCCCACCAAGGCGCCGGCCGACCGCGCCGGCCGCGGCACCACCTACGCCGACCTGGCCACCCCCGCCGGACTGAGGAGGATCGCCGAGTTCGCCGACGGCGTGGGACCGTCGAAGGACTACGTCATCCCCCGCGACGCCGCCGGTCGCTCCAAGGCGCCGACCTCGTTCGTGCGCGACGCCCACCGTGCCGGCCTGCTGGTGCACCCCTATACGTTCCGGCCCGAGAACCAGTTCCTGCCGGCCGAGCTGCGCAGCTCGGCCGATCCCAACGCCTACGGCAACCTGTTCAAGGAGCTCGACATGTTCTTCGCCGCGGGAGTGGACGGGGTGTTCACCGACACCCCGGACATCGCGGTCGAGACGCTGCGCGAGCGCGGCGGGCGGTAGA